>NZ_LWFI01001420.1:0-119613 GCF_001635735.1 Oleiphilus sp. HI0067 | reverse complement strand
CTAGTTAAAGTCGAGACACTTTGTATTTCAAAGTTCTCTGCTACACTGACTTTATTTGATTAGAAGTAGTACACATTGTTAGGAGAAGGATATGTTAAAGAAAGTACTAATGGCTGGGATTGTGAGTGTTACTTTAGGTTCTAGTTTTGCGATGGCAGGTGATGCCGCTGCAGGTAAAGCTAAGTCAGCTGTGTGTGCTGCTTGTCATGGTGCAAATGGCATTGCAACGATCAAAACTTACCCTAATTTGGCGGGACAGAATAAAGAGTATTTGGTCTCTTCTTTGAAGGCTTACAAAGCGAAACAGCGCAATGGTGGAATGGCTGCAATCATGCAAGCACAGGCGGCTGCTCTTACTGATGCGGATATGCAGAACCTTGCTGAATACTTCAGCACATTGAAATAAAAGCGTTCAACGCTTAATGATTGAAAAAGCCGAACATCGTTCGGCTTTTTCAATGCTCTTGCCAAAGCTATTTAACAACTAGCATTCATTTGTTCACGATACGATAACAAGGCTTATACGTACTACCGGGCAGCTTCATTCTTCCTTGATCAACAAAAGCGCGTAACATCTTATCCATCGATAACATAATCTCTGGATCACCTGCTATTTGAAAGGGCCCGTGTTTTTTGATCTCAGCTAATCCTTGCGCTTTGACATTACCTGCAACGATTCCTGAAAAAGCACAGCGTAGATTGGCGGCGAGCTGATGAGGCTCTTGATCTTTATGGAGGTCAAGGTTAGCCATCAATGCATGTGTCGGCTCAAAAGGCTTTTGAAATATAGGATCAATCTTCAGTAGCCAGTTGTAGTAATACGCATCGCGGCGTTTGCGACGATATGTTTTGACTTTTTCGAGATTTGATTTCATATATTTGGCGACAGATTCTGGATCATCAATAATGATTTTATAGAGCACTTGCGCTTCTGTACCAAGTGTTTGTCCGATGAAGGTATCGATCATTTCAAAATAATCCCGACTTGATTCGGGGCCAGTTAGCACCAAGGGGTAGGGCATCGCCTTGTTTTTTGGGTGCATCAATACACCGAGAATATACAGAATCTCTTCAGCAGTGCCGACGCCACCAGGAAAGACAATAATTCCGTGTCCAAGGCGCACAAACGCTTCAAGTCGCTTTTCGATATCGGGCAGTATCGTTAGCTCGTTTACAATTGGGTTTGGAGACTCTGCTGCAATAATGCCTGGCTCCGTGACACCGATATATCGTCCCAGTGCATGGCGTTGCTTTGCATGACCTACCGCAGCACCTTTCATCGGGCCTTTCATCGCACCTGGGCCACAGCCAGTACAGATATTCAATGCACGTAAACCAAGCTGATAGCCAACTTCTTTCGTGTATTCGTATTCGTTACGTTTGATTGAGTGACCACCCCAGCACACAACAATATCTGTCTCACAGTTTGTTTTAAGCAGGTTTGCATTACGTAATAAATGGAAAATAAAGTTCGTAACTTGCTCTGAAGACTTAAGGTTCAAGCTCGTGTTTTTCATCATGACACTGTCTGTGTAAATGATGTCTCTCACTACTGAGAACAAATGATTATTGATACCTTGAATCATATAGCCATCAACGAAGGCGCTTTCAGGCGCGTTCTTAATATCGAGTTTTATGCCTCGAGGTTGTTGAATGACGTTAATTTCGAAGTCTTTGTATTTTTCTAAGAGACTTTCACCGTCATCACTTAAGGATCCACAGTTCAACACAGCGAGTGCGCAACGACGAAACAGCTCTTGTAGTTGTTCGTTTTTCTTGTTGCGCAGGAGATTCACTTCGTGTCGAGACAATATGTCCATATTGCCTTTAGGTGTGACGCGAGCATTAATACCGTTGTTGTTCATACGCACTCTCCTTCGACGTAAGTTTTCGGCTTTCACTGTAAGTATAGTGTTGACGACAGTGAAGAACTGTAAATTGCTGCTACTTTGGCATTGTTTTCATATAGAATACCGCGCCTAGAAATTTTGGTTTGAGAGACAGCATGAAATTTATCGTCAAACTTTTCCCTGAAATTACCATTAAAAGTAAGCCTGTTCGTAAGCGTTTGGTGCGTCAATTGCGCCAAAACGTTCAAGTTGTGTTACTGAAAGAAACTGAAGGGGCTAAGGTTCAGGAGTTCTGGGATAAGCTTGAAGTACGTTTATTACCTGGGTATGAGAATGATGAAGCGAAGGTCGTTGACGCTTTGCAGCGCATTCCTGGCATATCCAATGTTTTAAAAGTTGATAGCTACGAGCTAGAAGGGATTGATTCCCGTTTCGATGATATTGCTCAAATCTGTGCCGACACTTACGGGGAGCAAATCAAAGGGAAAACCTTTGTTGTTCGTGTAAAGCGTGCAGGAGAACATTCATTTGCTTCCAGTGAGCTAGAACGTTATTTGGGCGGCGCATTGCTTCGTTCATGCGAACCTGAAAGCGTTTCTCTTAAGCAGCCTGATGTGACCGTAAAGTTAGAAGTTCGCGACGACACGCTGTATACCGTTTCTGAGCGCTATGAAGGCTTAGGTGGTTTTCCTATTGGCACGCAAGAGCCAGTGCTGTCGTTAATTTCTGGTGGCTTTGACTCAACCGTTTCTAGTTATTTAACAATGAAACGAGGTTTAAAAACGCATTTTTGTTTCTTTAACCTCGGCGGTGACGCGCATGAAATCGGTGTTAAGCAAGTTTCTCTGTATTTATGGGAAAAATATGGTCGCTCTCATCGAGTCCACTTTATTTCGGTGCCATTTGAAGGTGTTGTGGGTGAGATTCTCAAGCACGTTAACCATTCACATATGGGAGTGGTGCTTAAACGAATGATGGTTCGTGCTGCGCAAGAAATAGCAAAGAAAATGGATGTGACCGCGCTTGTGACAGGCGAATCAGTCGCTCAAGTTTCTAGTCAAACCGTGACAAATTTGAATGTTATTGATCGTGTATCTGAGACAGTCATTTTGCGTCCTCTGATTACGATGGATAAGCTCGATATCATTCGATTGTCTGCAAAAATCGGTACCGAAGAATTCGCAAAGAATATGCCGGAGTACTGTGGTGTGATTTCGGACAAACCAACTACCTGTGCGAAGCTTGCTAAAGTAGAGGAAGAAGAAGGTAATTTTGATTTTTCTGTTTTAGATCAAGCGATTGAAGATGCCGTCGTTAAAAAAATTGATCAGGTTATGCATCAGCAGAAAAATGTGGTGGATGTTGATGTAACGACATTACCTAAAGTTGGTGATGTGGTGATTGATATTCGAGGCCCTGAAGAGGCGAATAAATCTCCGCTTACCTTGACCAACAATGAAGTCTTGCATATTCCTTTCTATGAGCTGATGAGTGAAACTGAGCGCTTAGATAAAGCAAAACGCTATTTGTTGTTCTGCGAAAAGGGAACGATGAGTCAGCTTCATGCAAGCCATTTAAAAGGGATGGACTTCGATACAGCGGTTTTTAAACTCGCTTAAACCGCTTTGTTTTTTTGGCTTTGCATACCAAGTTGCCAGCATAGCCAAACATGCATTTGTTTCGCGACCTCAAAGTGAGTGTCTTCAAGCGGGATCATGTGCCCAAACTTTTGCAAACGGTGGAAATGCCGTCCTTGACCGAGATGCCGGCTAATGCGGCGAGCCGTTCTCGCTGAACTATAGCGATCTTTGGCTCCTGCTAAGGTCATAATTGGGCAGTCGATTTTTTCTCTTTCAATCTCTGAACGATTCTTCGTATCTAGATACCAAAACCACAATTCTTTAAGTGCTAAGCCTGATTCAAAACACATTTGTGAATAAGCAGCTTGCGCTTGTTTTTCAGTCATTGTGTTGAACAAATATTCGCGGGCAGATTTAAAACTAGGCTTTACCCCCTTTTGCCAGAACAAAGGCGTAGCACAAACATCTTTCAGGGCGCGAGTGGTTGGAAATGCATTACCTAGCCCTGCAGCCGCTTCTGGAGCAAGAAGAATAAGTGCATCAGGCTCAGTGCGCATAGCTAGCTGTTGTGACAGAACACATCCCGCCCCGTGACCGACGATAACAATATGATTGCTTTCTTCGGCGACCAGTCGATAGTCTTCTTCAAGTTGATCAACATAGTTTTGTAAGCTCAATTGGGCAGGGTGTTGTGCTTGATTCTTAGAGAAATGCTGAGGCAGTGCTGGGCAAATAACCCGATAACCAAGATTAGAAAAATAATCTTGGTAGTTTTCCCAAATTCTTGGCGTTGCCCACAGACCGTGCACAAAAAACAATGATGTCATGATACTACTCCTTGAATGCGCATTTTGTTCAGAGAAGCGTTCAAATTCAAGCGTTTAAATCTTAGAAATATGGCCAGAAAAAGAGTTTTTCTAAAAATAATCAAAAAAAATATGAACTTCCAAAACCCCTACTAGTCTTTATTTGGGACGGAAGCGCGCAGTCGTCATCAAAAATATCTAATCAAAAAAAGAGGAATAATAGATGTCAAAGGTAGCAACACTAACTAAGTCAACCATCGCTGGTCTTGTAGCAATGGGTGTAATGGGTGCAGCGTCTGATGCGGTTGCAGGAAAGCCAGGTTTTGAGAAATGCCAAGGTATTGCCAAAGCAGGTATGAATGACTGTGGTACGAGCAAGCATAGCTGTGCTGGTCAAGCAACGGTTGATGGTGACCCAGAAGAGTGGGTATATGTTCCAGAAGGAACATGTAAAAAAATCGTTGGCGGTAAAGTGAAGTAACATTTTGCAGCGTACTGGACTAAGAGCAATGAACTCAGCTTCCCCTTTCTCTTCGCTTGAAGGCCTTGGTCTTGGTCTACGTTCGCAGCATTATCAAGACATACTCTCTGGACAGAATCATCCTCAATGGTTTGAAGCGCTAACAGATAACTATATGGGTGACGGAGGTTTACCTCTTCAATATCTGTCGCAAATAGCAGAACGCTTTCCCATCACCTTTCATGGTATCGGTTTATCTTTGGGTTCCTTAGACCCCTTGAACCAAGATTATCTAAAAAAACTCAAAGCGCTTGTTGATCGTTTTCAGCCAGCACTTGTTTCTGATCATTTATGTTGGACGAGCGCATCAGGTCTTCACGGGCATGATCTTTTTCCAATGCCTTATACAGAGCTTGCGGCAAAACATATTGCTGAGCGTATTGAGCAAGTCCAGGAATACTTAGGTCGCCAAATACTGATCGAGAATGTTTCCAGCTATCTTGAGTTTAAAGACAGTTATTTGAGTGAAGTTGATTTCTTGTGCGAAGTACTTGAGCGCGCAGACTGTTTGTTGCTGTGCGATATCAACAATATCTACGTGAGTGCTCAGAATCATCAGTTTGATGCTAAAGATTATTTGGCGCGACTATCGGCAGATCGCGTGAAGGAATTACACCTAGCAGGGTTTGAAGACCAGGGTACACATTTACTTGATACACATGGCGCCCAGGTACATGACGATGTTTGGAAGCTTTATGAAGAGGCGCTCAAGCGCTTTGGCTCTGTGCCTACATTGATTGAATGGGATACAGACATCCCAGAATACTCAGTGTTATTGAAAGAGTTAAGTAAAGCGAGACAGTATTGGGAACAGCATAATCATCACATCAAAGATCGGGCTGATTATGTCGCCTAAACCTGAAAGTAATGCGTTAAATGCATTACAAGATAAGTTTATTCATGGACTCTATCAGGGCGAAATCGCAAACGTAGAAGCCTTGATTTGCGATTCAAATAAACTGTCAGCCACACAGCATTTTGATATTTACCATGGCAGCATGCTCGGTAATTTCACTGCGTCATTACGTGCGGTTTTTCCGAGAGTGTTGGCAGCACTTGGTGATCAGTTTTTTGATGCCTTAGCGCGTCAATATATTAAAAATCACCCATCCAAAACGCCTAGTTTGGATGATTTTGGGGAAGGCTTTCCATGCTTTTGTGAAGGCTTCAAACCCTTGCATGATTATCCATATGTGAGTGATGTCGCTAGTGTCGACTGGTCTTGGCATCAAGCATTTCATAGCTGTGATGTATCGGCAGTTTTTGCGGCTGATCTTCAGAACGTCCTTGGTGTTGATCAAGCCAATATACAACTTGGTCTTCATCCAAGTCTCTCAATCATTCGGTCGGACTTTCCACTCTATAGCTTGTGGCAATTCAACGAACAGGAGAATGCTAGCGTTGATTCAAATAATGGGGCTAGTTTTTCCTTAGATGCTCCCGCAGAGATCGTTATGGTGTGGCGACAAGACTATCAGGTATGCGTGACATCAATTTCTCTGCCTGTTTGTGCGCTTCTTACTGCGTTCGATGAAGGATGTTCTCCTACACAAGCGTTCGAAAGAGCATTCGAGCAGCTTTGGCTAGAACAGAAGATGTATGACTCAGAAGAAGCTTTAGCGGCAGAGCTCAGTGAAGCTTGGAGCTTTCTTCTAAAACAAGGCGCGTTGACGCGTTTATAACGAAACAATTAAGTATAAGGATTTTTATAATGAGCGCTTTTCACTCAGCAACTTCTTTTATCCGTAGTGGTATTTCTCTCGTTAATCATGCGCAAAGTGGTTTAGCTCTCGTATTTCGTTTGGCGATGGCGCAAGTATTTTGGGCTGCAGGGATGACGAAAATCGCATCATGGAGCACGACACTTGATTTATTTGCGTGGGAATATGCGGTACCTCTGATTCCTGCTGTGCCAGCTGCTTATTTGGCAACGGGCGCTGAACTATTGTTTCCCGTGTTGCTTGTTCTCGGATTGGGGACGCGGTTTGCTGCAGGAGGTTTGTTTATCTTGAATGCAGTGGCTGCAATCAGTTACCCAGATATCAGCCCAGCAGGGATTAATGATCATTATTTCTGGGGCGCAGTACTTCTGACCTTATTTTTCTATGGTCCAGGTAAGTTATCTGCCGACTATTTTATCGACCGTAAGCTCTCATAAAACTTGATCTTTAAAGGTTATTGACGCGTAATTCACCTTATCGAAGTATTAGCCGGCTGAGGAGTCGTTGTGGATATTGGTGACTACCGTAGAGAGTACATGAGTGAAGGGATTGATGGAGAAAGCTTACACATTGATCCCGTTCAACAGTTTGAGATTTGGTTTAAGCAGGCGACAGACGCAGGCATTCAAGATTCGAACGCTTTCAGTCTTGCGACGGCAACCGAGCAGGGAATGCCATCTGTTCGAACCGTACTTCTCAAGCTTTTCGATGAACGTGGTTTTGTATTTTTCACGAACTACAACAGCCGCAAAGCCAAAGAAATCAAAGAGAATTCCAAAGCCGCCATGTTATTTCCTTGGCTTCCTCTAAATCGCCAAGTGCGCATTGAAGGGCATGTTGAGAAAATATCGAGCGTCGAATCATTTAAGTATTTCACGTCACGCCCGCGAGGGAGTCAGATTGGCGCGTGGTGTAGTGATCAAAGTGAAGTCATCGAGTCACGAAGTTTCTTAGAGCAAAAATACCACGAGGCGGCTGAAAAATTCCGTCAAGGAAATATTCCGTTGCCATCATTTTGGGGCGGGTACCGAATAGTCCCTAGTAGTTTTGAATTTTGGCAGGGAAGAGAAAGTCGCCTGCATGATCGTTTGTCTTACTTTAAAACTGCCGAAGGTGATTGGACGATCTCTCGTTTAGCACCTTGATCTTGCATCAGAATATCAATCAGCGCGCGTGTTTCGGATGGCTCACGCGCGGGCTCTGCTTTCAGTGATGCGAGTTCCGCTTCTAAATTCTCTAACTTTTGATGTGTGCTGGCTAATTCTTTTGCGCTTGCGCTGACCATAGAAGAACTGTCTACCATGCGTGCTTGTGTCAGACTAAGTACACGTGTGAGTTTATCTACGTGTGCCTCTGCTGTTTTTACTTGCTGAAAATATGCGCGCTGCTGGCTAATTTGTTCAAAGGCAAGATAACCCGCACCAATGCATGTGATTAACAGTAGCGGCGCGATTAACGAGGTGCGTTGTTGTTTCGCTACGCGACGTTCGTGTTGCTGGGCTTGCTGCACGGCTTCGCGTTGTTCAATGAGCGCTTCACGTTCTTGAATACGCTGCTCGCGGTTCATCAACTCTTTGGCTTTACTTTGATTGGCACGCTCTTGTTCAGCGACTTCTCTTTGAAGTTCTTGAATACGTATTTGAGAGAGCTCTAAAAGTTCAACTTCCGCGTTCATCTACTCGCCTAGATTTTTATTGTTAGATTCTGATTTCAGCCTCTTAACAAGGATTTGTCACCTTAAACCTTGCTAAGTTTCGCGTAGGAAAGCACTAACCATTTATTACCATGCTCTTCAAACATGACTTGGATGCGCGCATGCGGGCCTCGTCCTTCGTAATGAACAACGGTGCCATAACCGAATTTTGGATGAGAGACCAAGTCTCCTAACTGAAATTCAGGTGCGTCTTCAAGGTGACTAATATCAGACAAGCCAGCATTATTTCCACCGAAGGAAACGGGTCGCGATACAGCATTGCGTAGGCGCACTTCTTGAATATTTTCTGAGGGAATTTCGCGTACAAATCTCGAGATTGGATTGAACTTCTCTTCGCCATATAAACGTCGAGATTCTGCATAAGTTAGCACCAACTTTTCTCGTGCTCGAGTAACACCAACGTAGGCTAAGCGGCGTTCTTCCTCAAGCCTGCCTGGCTCCTCCATCGACATACTATGTGGAAACAGGTTTTCTTCCATGCCGGCCATAAATACCAATGGGAATTCCAGTCCTTTCGCGGAGTGTAAAGTCATTAACTGCACGCTGTCTTCATGTTCTGCTGCTTGTTGTTCGCCAGCATCAAGCGCGGCTTGGGCAATGAATTGAGCAAGGATGGGTTGCTCATCATCTTCTGGCTCATAGTCGTGGGTTGAGCCGATCAGTTCTTCTAGGTTTTCTTTACGAGCCTGTCCTTTTTCACCTTTCTCGGAGGCGTGGTAGTCCATCAAACCTGAGTCTTTTACCGCGGTTTCCGTTAAGGTGCTGAGGCTTAGTTCGTGGATTTGGGTCGAGAGTGTCTCGATAAAATCCATAAATTCAGCCAAGCCGGTTTTCGCTTTTCCTTTCAATGCGCCTTGCTCTAAGAGGTAAGCGCATGACTGCCACAAAGAACTCCCTGCTTCTCGTGCTCGTTCACGAATGAGTCCCATGCCTTTTTCGCCTACGCCTCGTGGCGGTACATTCGCGACACGTTCAAAGGCTGCATCGTCGTGTTGGTAATAACATAAGCGCAAATATGCCATCGCATTGCGAATTTCTTGGCGATCATAGAAACGTAGGCCGCCATAAATACGGTAAGGGATATTGGCGCGTATGAGGGATTCTTCGAGAATGCGTGATTGCGCATTAGAGCGGTATAAGATCGCAGTATCTTGACGAAGATTGCCTTGCTCTACCCAAGCAGAAATGCGATCTGCAATATAATTGGCTTCGTCTTGTTCATTAAATCCTGCATACAGGTCGATGAGTTCGCCATCTTTGTCATCTGTCCAAAGTTGTTTGCCTAGCCGACTGCCGTTGTTAGAGATCAAGGCGTTCGCAGCATTAAGTATATTGCCCGTTGAACGATAGTTTTGTTCGAGGCGCGCGGTATGCGTATTAGCAAAATCGCTTTCGTATTGGCGAATATTTTCAATTTTTGCGCCGCGCCAGCCATAGATACTTTGATCATCATCGCCAACCACCATGACCGGAATACGGTCTCCAGCGAGTACACGTAGCCAAGCATATTGTACGGTGTTGGTATCTTGGAACTCGTCTACTAGTAAGTAGCTAAAGCGCTCCTGATAATGCGAAAGAAGAGCCGGATGGTTCAGCCAGATTTCATGTGAACGCAACAGTAGCTCACCGAAATCGACGAGACCAGACTGTTGGCATTGCTCTTCATAATCGAGGTACAAACCATGTAGTTGCTTGTCGAAAGGATTTTTCGCAGGCGCTAAATGTTTAGCCCGAACCCCTTCGTCTTTTCGGCTATTGATAAAACCTTGTACTTGGCGTGGCGGAATGCGCGCTTCATCGATGCCGCGATCACGCATCAGACGCTTGATGATGCGAAGTTGATCATCGGAATCAAGAATCTGAAAATTCTCTGGTAATTCGGCTTCTCTGAAATGGGCACGTAAAAAACGATGAGCGATGCCGTGAAACGTCCCAAACCACATGCCTCGGCTCGGAATGTTTAGAAGCTCTTCAATACGCCCACGCATCTCTTTGGCTGCTTTATTGGTGAAGGTAACAGCCATAATAGATGTAGGACTAATGCCCTCGATTTGCATCAACCAAGCAATACGATGAACAAGAACACGGGTTTTTCCGCTTCCAGCTCCAGCCAATACGAGTAAGTTTTGCATAGGGGCTGCGACTGCTTCGCGTTGTGCGTCGTTTAAGCCATCAAGTAAATGAGATACGTCCATTAGGGTGCTACTTTGTTTTAACTATTCAGAGGGTCGAGAGTATATCAGGGCTTAACGACGCTTTTGAGCGCAAAATAAAAAGTAGTGGGGAGAGTTGTGTGTTGCTTGTCGTACAGAAAAAGTTTGTGCTTAAGTGAATCCAGCACCGATCGAGATGTTAGATTCAATCGCCAGAGTGGATTTAGCCGAACTCGTAAAAAGCCATTTTATTACCATCTGGATCTTTTACATATGCACCATAGAATGCATCTGGAACACGCTGGCCTGGCTCGCCATCGCAAGTAGCGCCAAGTGAAATCGCTTTTTCGTGAAGTGCTTTTGCATTGTCTTTTGAGCCGGCAGGAAAGGCCATCATCACGCCATTGCCCGGAGCTGGGTCTTGTTCATTAAACGGAATGCAGACACTAATCATTGGTTCTGACATTGATTTTCCGATGAAGGCAATGCGCCCCATATCCATTAAGACTTTGGCGCCGTAGTCACTGAACAAATCTGTGTAAAAAGTTTTTGCTCTGTCCATGTCTGTCACGCCGACAGTTACATATCCGATCATAATATTCTCCTATTCTTGATTGATGAATGCTGGATGAACTTACGCAGATCATTAGATTTCGGTTTTGCCTGTTTGATGAAAAAACGCAGTGTTTTATGCCAAAGAAAATGTGTGCACGTAGAACATAAACAAAGCGAGGAAAGACTTTTGTAATTTCTATCAGGAATCATTCAAGGGGCTTAGTCACATCCACTAAATTCTAGTACCATGGAATCAACCATAATAACCGTGCATATAGTTGTTCTTTCCGTGAAGCTCAGCCAAAAATTTACCCTAGCGTCTATGCCGCAATTAACGATGTTTGAACGCGTTGCATTTTATGCTGCGTGGTTGATCAGCGCTTTCGTTTGGTTATTGCATTTTGAGGCAAGCGCGAGTTCTTCAGTTTCATTGATTTCGAATGTACTTCTTGTCTTGCTTGCGGGCTTTCCTCTAGCGGTCTCTTTTTCTCAATCTGGTCGTTTTGACGCGTTTACGCACATTGAACCGTTTATTCCTGTCGTTATATCGATTGTGTGGTCATTTGGCGTCTTCAACTCGCCAAATCTATCTTCAGATTCGGTAACAGTATTCGTGTTGCTTGCCTTGTTAAATATCTTGCTTGGACGACCCTATGGCTTGCACCTTTGGCTCGGGATAAGCGCTCCCATTTTGGTATCTATGAACTATCTCATGCTGACAGCAGAGCCTTCACTGTCCGCAGCTACAATGACGATGGCAAATGTTTTGTTGATTGGGATGGGAATTCATTTAGGCGTTGTTGATAGAGGGCCTCAGCGTCGCAGCTCTGCGACCAAGAAGGCGAATGCCCAAGAATTAGCGCAATTACGTTATGAAAAAAATCGACTCAATAATGCCTTGATGAATACGGAAAAGGCGCTTGATCAAAAGATTAAGCAACGTACTGCCGAGCTTGAGCGAGCCAACTTACAGCTAAATCAACAAGTAGAACTTCGTAAATCGGTGAGTGATGCCTTGGTCAAAAGCCAGACGCGCTTGACGCAGGCAATCGAGGCTTCAAATCTTGGTTTAATCGACTGGGAGATCGCCGAAGGTCGCTATTATCAGTCGAATTTTCACGAGTTATTTGGCGATAAAGAATTAAGCTCTCAAGAAGTCATCGAGAGCCTTAAACGTATTGTGCATCCTGATGATTATCAAACACTGCGCGATACGCTGAATGATGCCTTGCAAGGTAATACGGTTGATTACCAAGTTCAATTTCGTGTGTGTGAAGAGCGCGATTGGCACTGGATGGAAGAGTCTGGTCGTGTCGTAGAGTTAGACGATGATAGGCATGCGCGTCGAATAATGGGCACACGTCGAGATATTCAGCACGAAGTACAGCGCAACGAAGAAGTCCGTTTAGCTAAGTCTGTGTTTGATCATACCTCTGAAGGAGTATTTGTTTTAGATCATCAACAGCGCTTTTTATCGGTGAATACCGCATATACCAAGATCACAGGCAATGAGTTAGACACGATCTTGGGGCAAGCCTTGTTAGATGTGAGTGAGACACCACAAGCGACTCAAGTATACAAACAAGTATTTGAGACCTTGCATGAGAAGGGGCAGTGGCAAGGTGAGTTATTGGAGCGCCGCCGTCACGGGGATTATTTTTCACAATGGACTCAGATCAACGTTATTCGAGATGAACGTGGAGGCATTAAATACTATGCCGGCTTGATCAGTAACATGAGCGATCATAAAGAGGTTGATGAGAAACTCGATTACTTACTGAATTATGATTCTCTAACCCGTTTGGCCAATCGAACGCAATTTCAGAATCAATTACATCGCGCTTTAGTGCGCTATCAAACCGATGATTTACCTTTCGCTTTGGTTGTCTTGGATATTGATCGCTTCAAGCATGTGAATAATAGCTTTGGTTACGAAGCGTCTGATCGATTGCTGCAGCTCGTGGCAGAACGTTTAAGTAACAGCATTCAACGGGTTGATGTATTAGCGCGAATTGGTGGTAATGAATTTGCCTGTATTGTGGCTTGTAGCCCGACTTTCCAAGTCAGAAAGTTTGCCGAGCGTTTATTCCATAGCCTAACGGAAAAACCGTATCGTTTAGGTGAGCATGAGCTGGTCTTATCTTGCAGTGTCGGGATCGCCATGCTGCCTGAGCATACTAACGATATTGAGACACTTAGACGTTTCGGTGCGTTAGCCGTGCAGAAAGCGAAATATCATGGCGGCAACCAAATACAAATGTTTGATGAGAGCTTGAAGACCTTCTCGCGAGAGCGATTAGAGATCGAAAAAGAGCTGCGTTCGGCATTGATGAATGATGAACTTGAAGTGCATTACCAACCTAAGCTTGATTTGAAAGAAGGTTTGATACTGTCTTATGAGGCCTTAATTCGCTGGCGACATCCTGAGAGAGGCTTGGTTTCTCCACAAGAGTTTGTGGAGATCGCAGAAGAAAACGGCCTGATTTCAGATTTAGGTGCGTTTGTTTTATATGCGGCTTGTCAGCAAACTAAAGCGTGGCAAGATCAAGGGTTTGGCGATCTCAGCGTGTCGGTTAACCTTTCACCTCGTCAATTATTAGAGCCTCATTTGAAGAGTATTATTATTGAGAGTATTGCCGAGTCTGGCCTTGATCCTCAATATCTTGAGCTGGAACTGACTGAGTCAGCTTTGAAAGAGGATATTCAGGGGGTGAGTGAACGACTTTCTGATTTGCGCGATATCGGTATTAAAGTATCGGTTGATGACTTTGGAACGGGCTATTCTTCTTTGAGTTATCTGCGCCACTTACCGGTCGATACCTTGAAGATTGATCGAGAGTTCATCACCAACATTGAGTTATCCAAAGAACAGCAAGCCATTACAAAGGCGATTGTGGTGCTAGGTTCATCGCTTGATCTAAAAGTAGTTGCCGAAGGTGCAGAAAACGAAGCACAGCTCGATCTTTTACGTGAGTTAGGCTGTGATTATGTGCAGGGCTACTATGTGTCGAAGCCTCTTGGAAAAGAGGCCATGCAAGTGCTTCTGCAACAGCAGAGCCAGTAATCTATTCAGATTGCTTTAGCGATCAGTCCGATACCAGAAAGCAATAACAAAGCACGACAAGCCTGCATAAATGTTTGTTCTGATAATCGTTGCTGAATACCTTTCCCAAGCCAAATTCCGAACAATGCAATCGGGAATAGTAATGCGCTGATCATGAATGACTCTTTGCTCCATTGCTCGTTCAACGTGTATGGGATGAGTTTCACGACATTCATGATCGCAAAGAATGCCGCAGCAGTAGCAAGCCAGGGCAATTTTTCCAATCGTCGCGATATGAAATAAATATTGATGGGAGGTCCGCCCGCATGCACAAGGGTGCTGGTGAGACCAGATGTGGTAGACCAAAACCAACTAGCTCGGGTTAATTTAGCGAAAATCGTTTGTAGGGATGCCCAGGTAGCAAACACAATCGATAATACGCCTAAACCAATCAGCAGCCATCGCTCAGGTAGACTCCCCATTGATAAGCCTCCAAGCAGTATCCCGATGAATGCACCTGGTAACAGTCGTTTGAGTTCGTTCCAATTAATATGTGAGCAGTAATAACGAAGTGTTTTGGCGTCCATTAATAGAAGTAAGGGCAGCGTAATTGCGGTTGCCTCTAGAACCCCTACTTTTAGACTCAGTAATGGAACGGCTACGACACCCGCTCCACCAGCGAATCCGGATTTAGAAATACCCGTTAAAACAAGGCCGATCATAGCGATCAGCCAAAAAATGGGGTCTTGCACTAAGTTCGTCATAGAGACTGTCCGTTGATGTACTTAAGGTAAGTCAAACCATAATGCCTCTAGTGGTGTTGATCTCGTACTCACTTGAATGGTCGACGTTCCTTCAAGTAATCCGCCTAATGCATCGGCATGATTAAGCTCAAGATCATCGTGTTCTGAGATGCTTGTGCCTTGGATATTGGCTTGCCCTTTAATGACATGAAGATAGGCGTTTTCACCTCGTGTTGCGAGCTCAATGGATTCGTTTTCTTCCAATCTTAAACGGTAGATACGCGCATTTTGATTTATGAATAAGGAATCTCCTTCGCGATCTGGCGTGACCAACGCAGTGAGTTGTCCTTGTTGCTCAATTGCACGTTGCTCATAATCTGGCGCAATGTTCTGCACATTTGGTTGAATCCAAATCTGTAAAAACTTCAGTGCTGAATCATTCGAAGCATTGAATTCTGAATGTTTAACGCCAGTACCTGCGCTCATGCGTTGAACTTCGCCAGCAGGGATAGTGTAGTCATTACCTGTGCTGTCTTTATGTGCGATTTCACCTTCAAGAATATACGAAATGATTTCCATGTTTTGATGCCCATGAGTATCAAAACCCATGTTTGGCGCCACAGTGTCATCATTGATCACCCGCAGAGCAGAAATGCCCATATGTGCGGGGTCATAGTAGTGCCCAAAAGAGAAGCTATGTTTGCTGTCTAGCCAGCCAACATTTGCATGGCCTCTGTCTTCGTTACGGCGTAGGTAGTTCATATGTTTCTCCTTACTATTATTCGAACTGTTATTCGATGGTTTCGGCTTTCAATCCAACCGAGAATGGCTCTAGTATATGAACCATCTTTTGGCTGAAAGACCGGAACTTATGCAATGAAATGTTCAAAAAAATTGCACAATCTAATGTGTATGGTGGTCGCGTGTTGCTGTATTCCAATGTCTGTTGCGAGTGAGTCGCGAATAGAACTTATTGCGAAAGGCTTCGAATTACCCTGGTCAATGGAATTTTTAGATGAGACAACACTGCTTGTTTCAGAACGGGCCGGGGCCATAAAAGTGCTTTCTTTGAAAGACAAAGGCCAAACATCGCTTAGAAATGTTTGGCCAGTGGCCTTTGGCGGGCAGGGCGGATTGTTAGATCTTGCTATCCATCCCGACTATCCAGAGGAACCGTGGATTTATGCCAGTTATAGCAAAGCACATTCTAATGGCACCTCAACAGCTTTAGCCCGTTTTCAGTTGACAGATGGCGCTATTACGCAACATGAAGAGTTGTTTGTGAGCAATGCTATTTCTTCTGGTGGTCGCCACTTTGGCAGCCGCATCGCATTTGATGATCAGGGCTATTTATTTCTCACCTCAGGGGATCGTGGAGAGCGAGATTGGGCGCAAGATTTGTCGAATCATGCAGGTACAGTGATTCGTTTACATGCTGATGGTCGAGTGCCTGCAGACAATCCATTCGTCGATCAAGCAGGCGCACAAGCTGAAATATGGTCGTATGGGCATCGCAACGCTCAGGGCATTGTGTTCGATCAAGATCGTGGAATTCTCTGGATTATCGAACATGGACCGCGTGGTGGTGATGAAATTAATCGTGTTGAGCGCGCTAAAAATTATGGCTGGCCTGTGATCTCTTATGGAAAAGAGTATTGGGGGCCAATAGCTGTAGGAGAAGGCACGCATAAACAAGGCATGGAACAGCCTATCAAATATTATGACCCTTCCATTGCTCCAAGCAGCCTTATGCTGCACAAGGGAGACTTATATGCAGGTGCGTTAAAGCTAAGGCATCTCAATTATGTAGCTTTAGATGGGGTAGGCCATGTTGTTTCAGAAGAGCGCCTATTCGAGTCACTAAATGAGCGCATACGAGATGTGGTTGAAGGACCAGATAACAGCGTTTACTTTCTTACTGATCAAGGGAACTTATATCGATTCTAATACTCATAGTTTCTTTGATGGATCCCATCGATTTTTTAGAGGTATATATTTCATCCACTAGATGATGGTTTCCGTAAAGTCTCTGGGAGGTAAATAATGCCTCCTATCTTCAATAACACGGGAAATAGTCGAGGTATTTTATGAGACGACGTGTTCAAAAACAGCGCAAGCAGCGCGTGAGACGGCAACGAATAGCCGTTAGACCTTCCGTCCTTAGTTGATTAAGGACTGACATCCTTCCTTTTAAATCCCTTTTCTTTTTTACAAACAATTGTGCTTCGTTGACTATTCACTTAATTACGCAATAAGTCACGAGTCTTCATTCACGATATTTGCCGAAATAGCTTGGCAGATAGGAATCAGATCTTGTGGTGCGACTTCTATATCTAAGCCACGTTTACCCCCGCTGACCAACATAGTTTCTAGATCAGAAGCTGAAGCATCAACAAGGGTTGGCAGTCGTTTCTTTTGAGCAAATGGGCTGACGCCACCTTTGATATAGCCAGTTGATCTCTCTGCTTTTTGAATATCGGCCATAGAGGCTTTTTTAGATTTAAGTGCTTTCGCAGCGCTCTTAAGATTGAGTGTTTTGTCGACAGGTAAAATAGCGCAGGCAAGCTTTCCTTTATCTAATTCGATCACCAGTGTTTTAAATACGATCTCAGGGGCTAGGCCAAGTTTGTCAGCGGCTTCCATTCCGTAAGCGCCGTAATTCGGATCATGATCATAGGGGTGAACGGTGTGAGCAATTTTGAGCTTGTTCAAAAGTTGGATGGCGGGAGTCATCTAATTTTCCTAGCACTTAAAAACAAAAAAGGGCCCGTAGGCCCTTTCTATTATCAATGTTTGCTTACTTTTTGAAAGCTGCCACTGATTTCTCGATTGAAGCGCGTGCAGCGTCTGCATTTTCCCAACCGATCACTTTTACCCACTTACCTTTTTCAAGATCTTTATAGTTCTCGAAGAAGTGTTGAATTTGGTCTTTCAACAATTGTGGAAGGTCGTCAACGTCTTTAACGTCTTGGTAAATAGTGCTCAGCTTGTCATGAGGAACAGCAACAAGTTTCTCATCACCACCTGCTTCGTCTTCCATATTTAGCATGCCAACAGGACGACAACGAATGATAGAACCTGGCATTACTGGATATGGTGTAATGACCAATACGTCCAATGGGTCACCGTCATCTGCAAGCGTATTTGGGATAAAACCATAGTTTGCAGGGTAGAACATTGGTGTTGCCATGAAACGGTCAACAAGAACCGCGCCCATGTCTTTGTCGATTTCGTATTTGATTGGATCTGCATTAGCAGGAATTTCAATCGCAACGTAGATGTCATTTGGCAGGTCTTTACCTGCTGGGATATTGTCAAAGTTCATTTCAAATTCCTAAAAAAAGCGCTAAAAAATTTAGGCGGCGATTATACGTACAATCTGCTGTGAAACCAAGAGATACAAGGCGTCTAGGCAACTCCTTAGTGTAAGTAGAAAGACCTTGGAAAGATATTCGTGTCTTTCGTCCTTGGTTTTTGCATTTGGCTTAAGTTAAACAGTCACTTTCTTCACGCCATCTGAGGTACCAACAAGCAAGATATCTGCAGGACGCACAGCGAATAAACCGTTGGTGACGACACCCGTTAATTGATTGATCTTTTCTTCAATAGCGATGGGTGATTGGATTTTCATATTGTGCACATCAAGGATGACGTTGCCGTTGTCGGTAACAAATCCTTCTCGCCAAACTGGATCGCCACCTAACTTGACCAGTTCACGCGCAACATAGCTGCGAGCCATTGGGATAACTTCAACAGGCAGTGGGAATTGGCCAAGCAAGTCAACTTGTTTTGTGTCGTCAACGATACAGATAAACTGTTTCGCTACAGCGGCCACGATCTTCTCTCGCGTGAGCGCGCCACCGCCACCTTTCACTAACTCTAAACGGTCGTTACATTCGTCGGCACCATCAATGTAAAAGTCGAGTGATTGCACGCCATTAAGTTCATAGACAGGGATTCCATGCGCCTTGAGACGTTCCGCACTCGCTTCACTGCTGGCAACAGTGCCATCAAATGTATGTTTAATGCTAGCGAGATGGTCGATGAAAAAGTTCGCAGTTGAACCTGTTCCGATACCGATAATGCTATCGCTATCGAGCTTATCTTTTATGAGGTTTAATGCCTCAAGCGCGACAGCACTTTTTAATTCGTCTTGCGTCATGTCAGAGTCCAATCAATGAAATTTTGGTGAAGTATAGGGCGCATGAAAACTGAATTAAAGCAAAGCTTCTATGTCTTTTGCGGGCAAAGGCTTACTCAGTAAAAAGCCTTGCATCGCATCGCAGCCGTTATCCATCAGAAAATGCTGCTGGGCTATAGTTTCAACACCTTCTGCTACAACTTTGAGGCCGAGGCTGTGCGACAAACCAATAATGGCCTTAGTGATCGATTGATTTTTTTTGTCATCAATAATATTGCTGACAAAGCTTCGATCAATTTTCAATGCATCGAGGGGGAGTGCGCTTAAGTATGATAAAGACGAATATCCTGTACCGAAGTCGTCGACTGATACTTTAATCCCTAGATTTTGGAGTTGTGTAAATATGTCTGCACAACGCTCTGGATCCGACATAACAGCTGTTTCTGTCAGCTCTAGTTCGAGACATTGGGGAGAAATTTGACTCGTTTCGAGTGCTGATTCAAGTGAAGAAATGAATCCGTCATAGGCGAGTTGACGACTTGAAACGTTGACGCTGATGGTAACGGAAGGATCAAGTCCGCATTGCTCTTGCCAATATTTTAATTGAGCACAAGCATCATTCATGACCCATAAACCTAAGTCATTGATTAAGCCACTTTCTTCTGCGATAGAAATAAATAATATTGGGCTAATCATTGTGCCTTCTAATTCCCAGCGAAGCAGTGCTTCAAACCCAATGATTTCTTTACCGGCAGGGCCGTATTGCGGCTGATAGTATGTCATCAGTTGTTTGTTTTCGATGGCATGCTTGAGTTTTGCACCAAGTTCAATGCGCATCATTGCTTCTTCTTCTAATTCTTGAGAAAAGTAAGCGAATTGATTACGTCCTTTATTTTTCGCCAAGTACATCGCTGCATCGGCATTTTTCAAGAGTACGTTCGCGCTATTTTGTGTGCCATCGTACATCGCGATACCGATACTTGCTGCCGCGAAAATTTCATGTTTTTGTACAAAATGTGGTGCTGCCAATGCATCAATAATGCGGTTCGCGACAGTACTGGTATCTGCACTGGAATTTACATCAGTAAGCACTATACAAAACTCATCGCCGCCAAGCCGTGCCACATAATCGATGTCGCGTACACAGCCTTTTAATCGCAGCGCGGTACTACGCAAAAGTAAGTCTCCAACAGAGTGCCCGTATGAATCGTTGACGACCTTGAAGTGGTCAAGGTCAAGAAACATGACGGCGATAGAGCGGCTCTTTCGCTTACTTGTTGAGACGAGTCGAGCAAGGATGTTGGTGATTTGCTCACGATTAAATAAGCCGGTTAATTGATCGTGCTGCGCGTAATCTTGTAAGCGTTTAAATGCTGTTTTTAGGTCTCTTTGTTGTTCTTCGATCACGCGACGTTGGCTATCTAGCTGAAGAAATACGCGTGTCTTAGATTTGATGATCTCGGGCTCGACAGGTTTCTTCAGTATGTCGACAACGCCGCTTTTATAACTCCGTAAGATATCTTCATCATCATTTTTTAGCGCGGTGATAAAGATGATTGGGACATAACGACAACGAGGGCGTGCGTGAATTTCTTTAGCAAAGTCATAGCCCAATATGTCAGGCATCATGATGTCTAGATAGATCAACGCGATATCATGCCTGTGTAAAATAGAGCGAGCTTCTTGCGCATTACTCGCCAGAAACACGCGAGCCCCGCATTCCTCAAGCGCTGATTCCATTAAGGTTAAGCTAACAGGTGAATCATCAATGACTAATATCTTCTGTTTAGACTTATGTTTTGCCACAGCCACATCCTTGCAAATTAAACTCCACTAAACACGAATAGATAGATCGTTTACTGCTAATCTGATATCTGTTCAACAAGTATTAATAGCAGAGGAATACCTGTTTAGCCACTCGTTTCAGCGCGCAAATTTAGTTACTATTACGAATCTTTATGCCCCATAGAATCTGGGCTTGGTTAGGTTTGTAAGTGAGTTATGTTAAATAAATATATAAAGAAAATTTTGGATGCGCGCGTTTACGATGTCGCGATTGAGTCTCCGCTCACTCATGCCCGCAGTTTATCGCAGCGCTTGGGCAATCAAGTGCACTTAAAACGAGAAGATTTACAACCAGTATTCTCTTTTAAATTGCGCGGCGCTTATAACCGAGTTCGCCAGCTTAGTGACGAAGATAAGGCCAAAGGTGTGATTGCAGCGTCTGCCGGAAATCATGCACAGGGCTTAGCGCTGGCAGCTAAAACTTTGGGCATTAAAGCGACTATCGTCATGCCTAAAACAACACCTGAGATCAAAGTGAGTTCTGTCCGAGCTAGAGGTGCAAAAGTTGTTTTAGTGGGTGATACCTTCGATGAAGCCTCTGCTTATGCTCAAGAGCAAGTTGCTGAAAAAGGTTTAGTGTATATTCCGCCTTACGACGACGAGGACGTTATTGCTGGCCAAGGCACGGTTGCGATGGAGTTGTTAAAGCAGCATCCTGATAAAGCACATGCGGTTTTTATTCCTTGCGGTGGCGGCGGCTTAATCGCAGGCATGGCAGCGTATATCAAGTACCTTCGCCCTGATATCAAAGTGATTGGCGTTGAGCCCGAAGATGCGGCATGTTTGCAAGCGGCAATGAAGTCGGGCAAGCGTGTCGTGTTAGATCAAGTTGGCATTTTTGCCGATGGTGTCGCGGTTCGACAAATAGGCAAGCTTCCTTGGGATGTCTGTAAAGATCATGTTGATGATGTGATTACGGTGACGACCGACGAAATATGTGCAGCGATTAAAGATATTTTTGATGACACGCGTGGCATTGCGGAACCGGCTGGTGCAATTGGTGTCGCTGGGTTGAAAAAGTATGTAGAGCAGACCAATGTTGAGGGCGAGAACCTTTTGACGGTTGTCTCTGGCGCAAACATGAACTTCGATCGCATGCGATATATTTCAGAACGTACTGAAATTGGCGAGAAGCGCGAAGCGATTTTAGCGGTCACTCTTCCTGAGAAACCGGGTAGCTATAAGAAGTTTATTAAGGCACTGCATCGTCGGAATATTACGGAGTTTAACTACCGATATACTGATGGCTCTGATGCTCAAATTTTTGTTGGTGTGCAAACTTCAGGGGTTGAAGGCGAACGGGTACAGCTTGTTGAGGAGCTTGAGGAACAAGGTTATCCAGTGATGGATTTAACCGATAATGAAGTCGCTAAACTGCATGTGCGACATATGGTCGGTGGCCCATCTAACGCCGAAAATGAGCAAGTATTTCGTTTTCAGTTTCCTGAGCGCCCTGGCGCTTTGATGAAATTTTTGACCTCGCTTGGTAGCAAATGGAATATCTCAATGTTTCATTACCGCAACCACGGAGCGGCATATAGTCGTGTCTTTATGGGGGTGCAGGTCAGTGAAGAAGAGAAGCCAACGTTTTTAGCGATGCTAGATGAAATTGGTTTTCCGTATTGGGATGAGAGTGATAATCCTGCCTATCTTCAGTTCTTGCGCGCGAAATAGGTATGTAGCTCGGTAGTGACACTATTAAGGCGCACATCCCACGCTTGGGTTTCGATGGGTGGCAGTTTTTGTAGCTCAAACGCTAGACCGAGCAGATAAGGAGGGCGCCATGATGCGCCCTTTTTTGTTTTAAACTCAAAATGGCGGTCGTAATATCCGCCCCCCATTCCCAAGCGCGCGCAGTCTTTATCGAACCCCACTAAGGGGCACAATACGAGTGATAAACATCTCGCGGGTATGCGCTTACGAATACTCATTGCTGGTTCGGGCATATTAAATTTATTGCTGATCAATTTGTCGTCAGTTTGATACTCGATGAAGACCATTTCGTTTGAACGAAAGCGATCTAACACAGGTAAATAGACTTTTTTGTTTAATGCAAAACACGCTTGAATGAGGAACTGGGTATCGACTTCACCTTTGTCAGATAGATATAAGCCTACGTGTTTGGCTGCAATAAATTTGGGATTAGCAATGATTTTCTTCGTGATGGCGAGGCTTTTTCTCCGCCGACTACTTTCAGGCAAAGCACGACGTTCTTGACGAATTCTTCGTCGTTGTTCATGAGGTGAAAGTAGAGAGGATGTGTCGCTCATTATATTGAGTCATTTAAAGTAGTGTGCCCGAAATGCCGCTGCCTGATAGGGCCTTGAACCGAAAAGGTTCAAGGTGGCTAGCACATGATATGAATTAGGCTTTCCCGTCGATGGGGACCTGCACACATCATACAACATACTTGCCTGGTACTAAGTATCGGCTCGAGGACTTATCTAGCTGGCAAACATTCCAGAACACATCGCAAGTATATGTATTTACTTAGCTGTTTGCATTCAGCATTCCTAAAAAAAACAAAAAATTAAAGTTGAAACTAGCGAGCGTCTTTCGCACCGAGCATGCGATCCATTTGTGCTTCAAGCTTTGATAATTTCTTTTGATCACCAAAAGTGTTCTCAGAGCTTTGCATTAACTCGTAGGTAAGATTCAAAGCAGCCATTACAGCAATACGTTCACTGCCAAAAATCTTTCCAGAATTACGTATTTCACGCATTTTGCTGTCGAGCTGCACTGAAGCTTCACGAAGTTCTTTTTGTTTGTCTGCTGGGCAGGCGACGAGATACTCTTTGTCCAGAATCTTTACTTCAAGCGTATTCTGCTCAGACATTAATTTTGCTCCAAAGCACGTAGGCGACCGATCATGCCTTCTATCTTAGATTTTGCGAGTTCGTTTTTTTGTAGTAGTTGAGTACGTTCGTTATGAAGCTCTTCTTGTGACTGCTGTAAGCGAGCATTGTCTTCTTCAAGGCGCTGACAGTAGGCAAGTAATTGCTCAACTTTGTCTGAGAATCGGCTGATAGACGAGTTGTCCATGACTGCTTTCCTTAGTGATGACCTAGAGCGAAATGAAAGAGCATCTAAGATAGTCGGTGTTTCTTAATACTACGACTATAATTTGGCTCCGCCTTAGGGTCAATAAGGCTAACACCACGGGGTGAATCAGTCGTATAATTTCCCTTAAAATTTTTGCACCAACGGAGTCTCTATGAGTGATGAGATGCAATTAGAGAGCGATTTTGAATGGCTCGCCAATGTCTATAACTTAAACGGTGCGATTAACCACCCGAGTGAGTTACATGGGATTGTTATGGGACAGCTTGCCGGAAAGAGTAAGCTTCAAGACGAAATTTGGCTTGGCCTGTGTCTAGAGCACATGGGTATCGAAGAGTTCAACGTAGATAAGCAACCGAATGTCCAATCGGACCTTTGTAATTTTTACCATCAAACAGTGGAAAAAGTAGACGCCGATTCAAGCGAGTTTCAGATATGTATGCCTGATGACAGCTACTCTTTATCTGAGCGTGGGGAATCTTTAGGTGCTTGGGTTTCTGGATTTTTGGAAGGAATCGCTGTTGCGCAAGCGCAAGGTTTAACCAATCTTGACCAAGATCTAAAAGAAATACTGAGTGACTTGGTAGAAATTAGTCAGCTTGATGCACGTTTGGATAGCTCCGAAACCAGCGAGCGTGATTTTTTTGAGGTGTGTGAATACGTCCGTATCGGGGTATTGAATTTATATGCTGAGTTCAATGAGCCTGAACCGCCAGCAGACACACTAGAAACAAACGAACCATCTCCGACTTTGCACTAGTAATTAGGAGCCTTCATGAGTATTCCTATTTCAGAATATGCCGAGCGCCGCAATGCGCTCGCCGAACACATGGGCGATAACGCGATTGCGATATTGCCCTCAGCCAAGCTGTTAACTCGAAACAATGACGCAGAATTTCCGTTTCGACAAGATAGTGATTTCTATTACCTCACTGGGTTTAATGAACCTGATGCTGTGCTAGCTCTTATTCCCGGGCGAGAACATGGTGAAGCTGTGTTGTTCTGCCGTGAAAGAGATCCAACAAAGGAAATGTGGGATGGCAAAATTCTTGGGCCAGATCGTGCGTTGGAAGAGCTTGGTGTGGACGATGCATTTCCGATCAGTGATATCGACGATATTTTGCCGGGGCTTATTGAAGGCCGAGACAAGGTCTTTTACGCCTTAGGTCGCGATGCTCAGTTTGATGCGCAAATGATGGAATGGGTGAATACCATTCGCAGCAAGGTTCGCAGCGGAGCGCATCCTCCTGGCGAATTTGTTGCACTTGAATATCCATTGCATGAATTGCGTTTATTTAAGAGTGAAGCCGAGATAGAGACAATGCGACGAGCGGCTCAAATTAGCGCGCAGGCTCATGTGCAGGCCATGCGAACGAGTAAAGCCGGCTTGTATGAATACTCTTTAGAAGCTGAATTGTTACATCAATTTGTACGTGAAGGAGCGCGCTTTCCTGCTTATTCTTCGATCGTTGGAAGCGGAGATAACGCCTGCATTCTGCATTATATTGATAATAACGAAGAACTCCACGATGGTGATTTAGTTCTGATTGATGCTGGCTGTGAACTCGATTGTTATGCATCGGATATTACGCGTACTTTTCCCGTAAACGGAAAGTTCAGCAAAGAGCAGACAGAGATTTATCAAATTGTTTTAGATGCCCAAGAAGCCGCGATTGCTCAAGTGAAGCCAGATAATCACTGGAATCATCCACATGAAGCCGCCGTTGAGGTTATTGTTGATGGCTTGATCAAACTTGGGTTGCTTGAAGGTTCTCGTGAAGACAATATCGAGAATGAGACGTATAAAAAATTCTACATGCACCGCACAGGTCACTGGCTAGGTATCGATGTTCACGATGTAGGTGAATACAAAAGCGGCGGCGAATGGCGAGTGTTAGAACCAGGAATGGTGATGACAGTTGAACCAGGCATATACATCGCTCCGGGCAGTGAGAATGTACCATCGAAATACCATGGTATTGGGGTACGAATAGAGGATGACGTTGTTGTTACCTCTTCAGGTTACGACGTTTTGACGAACGGCGTACCAAAGACGATCCAAGAAATCGAAGCGTTAATGGCAGAATAGTAATGCAAGATCAAGCTGATCACTTACGAACCGAATATGATATTGCCGTGATTGGTGGAGGTATGGTTGGCATTCCTCTTTCAATTGGTTTGGCTCGATCTGGCTTCAGCGTGCTGCTTCTTGAGAAGTTCCCTATTAAGGCTAACGCTCAGCCTCAAACTATACATAATAGTTTCGATAGTCGCTCCACAGCTTTGTCATTAGGTAGCGTCGAAATATTGAAAGGTCTCGATCTATGGGATGCAGATTCAGTACAAGCAAATCCAATTAATACGGTTCATGTTTCTGAGCAGGGGCGAATGGGAACAACTCGAATTGCCAAAACAGATTTGCAGCTTGATGCCCTTGGCTATGTCGTTCCAAACATGGCCTTTGGTCAGTACTTATCTTCGCAGTTATTAGATAGCAAGGTAGATGTTCTTGATGGAGCCAATGTTTCGCAGGTTGTCATGCACGATACGCACGCTCAATTAATCGTTGCTCGTGACAATGGTGGCGCACAGGAGTTAAAAGCTAAGCTCGTCATCGCCGCGGATGGTGCCAACTCCCCGACAGCTCAGGGCTTGGGAATAGAGTACCAAATCAAGTCTTATGAGCAATTTGCCATTGTTGCAAACGTAGAGACGGAATTACCAAATGAAGGTGTTGCTTTCGAGCGCTTTGCTCGAACAGGTCCTTCAGCGCTTTTACCTCTCACAATCGATACGAGTGCTTTGGTATGGACCTTATCTGAGCAAGATGCAGAAGCCGCTATGAAATTAAATGAGCGTGATTTTGCGGACAAAGTTGCGCGTTTGTTTGGAGATCGTCTAGGACGAATTCTTAATGTGAGTAAACGGGTTTCGTACCCTTTGACTTTGAAGCAGGCTAAGGAACCGGTTCGTTCTCGCTTTGTAGTGGTCGGGAATGCTGCGCATAGCTTGCACCCCGTAGCTGGGCAAGGGTTTAATTTAGCTCTTCGCGGTGTTGCTGGCGTGATTGAAGGTCTGAGGCAATCTAGTCGAGATGCGTATTGGAGTTATTCTGTCTTACAAAATATCGCGCAGCAGCATCAGCCTGAACAGCGTAAAATTGTGAGCTTTAGTGATCAACTGATTGATGTGTTTTCCCCAGAGTCACACATCCCAGCGCTAGCTCGTAGTGCTGGTTTAGTGACTCTGAATGGCTTATCGCAACTAAAGTCAGAGTTTGCAAAGCATGCAATGGGGCGAGCTCAGACATTTGATTTAGAACGCGCTTGAGAGAATTCGATAATTTATGTCTGAGCAAACGTCCTTAAATGATCAATCATTTGACCTCGCTATTGTGGGAGCGGGGATTGTTGGTGCAAGCGCTGCACTATGCCTAGGTCAACAAGGCTATCGTGTGGCTTTGATTGATCGGCAATCACAACCTGATTTAGCCGTCGATATGAAGCGCTACTCTGTAAACGACTACTCGGCTAGAGTCAGTGCCTTGACGCCTGCAAATGTCGCTTTTTTTCATCGTTGTGGTGTTTGGGAGCATCTTCCTTCATCACTTGTGCAACCTTACCAATATATGGAGGTTTGGGAGGAACTAGGCGGCGGTCGTATCCATTTTGATTCGGCTGAATATCAGGCCCAGGCGCTTGGATACATTATCGAGAATCATGTATTGCTGGCAGCCTGTATGAGAGCCATTGGCGAGCAAAACAATGTGCATACCTTCTTCGAGAAAGACATTACATCATGCGCCTTGATCTCTCGCGAGGGCGAGCAAGCTCGCGCCTATCAATTAAGTTTTTCTGATCAACCATCTGTGTATGCGAATCTACTTATTGGCGCTGACGGTGCTAATTCTAGTATTCGTAAACAGCTGAATTTGGCGATGCGCGAATGGGATTATGATCAAGAAGCTATCGTTTGCACTGTCGAAATGGAAATGCCTCACGGTATGAAGGCGCGTCAGCGTTTTGCCGAGAGTGGCCCCGTAGCTTTTTTGCCCTTAAATAACTCAAGTACAGAAGGGGCTTCATCTGATGCTTCGTTTTGTTCCATCGTGTGGTCGATTGATACAAATAAAGCTGCGCATATTTTTTCATTGCCTGAAGTCGAGTTTAAACGTCAGTTGGCCGCACAAATAGAAGGTGAGCTAGGCGCGGTTAAGTCAGTATCTAAGCGATTTAAATTTCCTCTACGCCAACGTCATGCAAATAGCTATGTTGCGGATCAAGCCATTTTGATGGGTGATGCTGCGCATAGTATTCATCCTTTAGCTGGCCAAGGCTTGAACCTCGGCTTGGATGATGTGCAGGCACTGATCAGTATTGCAGAAGATGCCAAGAAAAAGGGGTATGAGCTTTCAAGTCCCATATTATTGAAACGCTATGAGCGAGCGCGTAAGAGCGAAAACTTTTCAATGATGCTGGGTATGGAAGGGTTTAAAAGATTGTTTGGTGCGACAGACCCTATAGTACGTTTGATCAGAAATCTCGGCGTGGATGCAATGAATCGTCATACTTTTATAAAAGCCCAAATTGCTAAAAAAGCGATGGGTCTACAGTAAAGCGTTCGCTTTATGTAGCGCCCGTTTTTTGCAGAAATCCGTTCAACATTCCTAATCGTGATTCGCGACATATTCGTATTTCTGTTTTTATCGGACAATAGCTCCGCGGTGACCGTCACGAATAAAAAGAGAATATACCGATGCCATTAAAATACTTATTCATCCTTCCGTTGCTAATTGTAGTGTTTAGTAGTCCAGTGAATGCCAGCGGGACCGTTAATTTTACGACCAAGATGCCTCCAGAGTTCGAGTTTTGTGGGAAGAAAGTTGGCCGCGGCACGCCTGAGTATGATGCCTTGTTTAATTGGTTTAATAACAACACTACGGGTTGGTACGAGTCTAATTTACCCTATGAATTAGGTTTGACGTATATGTCGCAAACGTTTCGGGTTAATTTGATGGATAACAAAGTGATTGTGAGTTATGCCAGTGCAACCTCGGTCGGCCAGTTGGTAAGAGCTGCAAAAACTTCAGGTTTTTCTCGTTTATGCAATAAGTAAGTACTTGCTATTCTGACCATTCAATTTCGTCAATAACTAGCCTAGCTTGTGCGCTCGTACAGTCTGTGAGCCTCATGAGTTGATTAACGCTGATTGGCCAATGTTCTTTGGCAAGCGTTTTTAGGTCTTTCAAATTTAATTCTGGTCGCTGCTTCTTAAGCAGATTTGCAACCCATAGCCAGCTTTCTTGTTTCGCTGATTCAATACTCTTTTGTAAGTTGATGGACTGTTCTGTATTGAGTTCGATTGTCCAATTTCGAGATCGTCCTCTACGCGTTAATGTCACACCTTGGTCTTTTATAAGGCATTTAAGATCCTGCGCATTTTCGACACGGCGAATAAAACTATTCAGTTGGATTCGAAAAAATTGAGGCATTTTAGAGGGATATTTTTAGAGGGTCTCAGAAATATAGCTGTTTTATATGCTATGAGAATCTAACAAATACTTTTACAATAGTCTCGCGGCAATAAAAGGCTGACCAATAAAAACGCGCTTGCCTTTGTTGTCTCTTCTGATTTGCATAGCCGTTTGGCTACTGTTCTGTGCGAAAGACTTACTATGCCTGATATCGTTGTCATGTTTTTTTTGCTCGGCCTAGTTGCCGGGCTTCTCAAATCTGATTTGAGTATTCCAAAAGAAGCCTACGATACCCTGAGTTTACTATTAATGCTTACCATCGGATTGAAGGGTGGTATGGCCTTATTTGGTAGTGTTTCGACTAACTTGATATGGGAGATGTTAACCGTCGCCTTAGTTGGAGCGATTTGCCCTTTATTAATTCTTCCTATCTTACGTTTTGTCTGTGGCGTATCTCTCGCCAACGCCAGCAGTATTGCAGCTCACTATGGTTCGGTTAGTGCCGGTACCTTTGCGGTTGTGCTGACGTATGCAGAGTCCAATAACATTGAGTTTGGTGCGCAAACGACGCTTTATCTGGTTATGTTAGAGCTTCCAGCGATTATTGTTGCCCTCGCCATTTATCGTTTTTTCAATTCGGAGAAGCAAGTTGAAGGCGTTTCTCATCGCGCTATTTGGCATGAAACATTGACGAACCGAGGTGTTGTATTGCTCGTTGGTGGTGTTCTGATTGGCTGGATGTACGGGCCAGTGCAAGGTGCGTCGGTCACCGAGTTATTGACAGGAGGCTTCAAAGCAATCTTGGCTATCTTCATGTTAGAAATGGGACTTACCGCGGCTGAAACACTCCGTCCCTTCCCATACAAACAATGGAAACTGGTTATCTTCGCATGCGTCACACCGCTTGCATTTGCTGCGATTGGCGCAGGCGCTGGTATAGCTTTGGGGCTGCCTGAAGGCTCAGTTCTTATTCTTGCGACTTTAGTCGCTAGTGCTTCCTATATTGCTGCGCCGGCAGCAATTCGAAGCGCTATTCCCGATGCGGATATTGGCTTAGCCATGCTGTTATCACTAGGCTTGACCTTCCCTCTGAACGTTATTTTTGGTATCCCTTTTTACCATTCATACATTTCACAGTGGATCGCATAGTTACTTAGCTACCCGTATAGTTCGCAACAATTCGATCCAGCTCTCCAGTGCGTTTTAGCTCCTCTAAATGCATTTTTACTTCTTTAATTGTACCGACCTTGTTTTGAGGGAGTGCGAAGAAAAATGGTTTTTCTGCTAGACGCACTTTGGTTTTTGCGATGCCTTTTTCGTGCGTTTTCATCAAGGTAAAGTCGATGACGTGTGTTGAGCCGACTAAGCAATCACAATGATTTTTTTGAGCATTCGCACCATAGTTTCATTGTCGGGCGATTGTACGATTCGAATATTTTGCTCTTCGGAGACGAGCTCGATCACAGGATTTTTGTAGCCAAGTCGTGCGCATATTGTTGTGTTCTGAACCTCACTTAAATGTTTCGGTGTTGTGGTGTCGCGAAGTCGCTGGTAGAGAACTTTGGTTTGTGAGAAATAGGTAGGTATGAAATTTAACTTATCATCAATTTCCGTATAGTCAGGATGCATTAACGCAAAATCGATTTGCCCAGAAAACAATGCATCATCCAATCGCTTGCGTGGGATTTCCGTGAATCGAAGTTTATAGGGTTTCATTCGCGCGACGATATCTGGAATGATGCAGATATGATCACCGTTGTTATTTTTCCAAAAATAAGGTTCGAGACCATCCTTTAGGTCATAATGAAATAGGGTAACTTCTGATGCGTGCGTTGTTGTTATTTGAGCTATAACAGCAAGCAATAAACATTTTATAAAAGCCATCATGATGCGTGATTCAATGTATTTAGGTGACATAAAAAAACATAATGGCGATGCAAGCAATCATACTTTCGTCTTAAAGGATTCTTTATGCAATTCAACACATACCCACTGAGGCAACAGACGATTGGAACACGAAGAGAATTAGTCAGTCTGCATTACGGGAAGAAAAGTAGAGATCTAAAGATTTATCTTCAAGCCAGTTTGCATGCGGACGAGATTCCTCCCATGTTAGTGCTGCACCATCTCAGAAGCTTGCTCGATCAAGCTGAGAAAGAGGGATTGATCGAAGGTGAGATTGTCTTGGTGCCATATGCCAACGCAATTGGTTTGTCTCAACATGTGATGCACGATCATTTGGGACGATTCGATCTGAACACAGGCTTGAACTTTAATCGTAGCCACCCCGATTTCTATGAGTTGATCGCTGAGAATATAGAGTCCCAGTTAACACAAGATATCGAAGCTAATAAACGAGCTATTCGAAAAGCCATCGCCGATGCGTTTGAACAAAGGCCTCAGTTAAGCGAGTTAGACGAGCAGCGCGCGATACTTTTAAAGCTATCTCATGATGCCGACTATGTATTGGATATGCATTGTGATTTCGAAGCATTAATGCATCTATATACCGATACACCCTACCTTGAACAGGCCGAACATTTATCGCGTTATTTAGGTGTAGAAACGCTGCTCCACGCAGAAGGATCAGGCGGCTCTGCTTTTGACGAGGCGCAAGCAGGCGCGTGGTATCGACTTCAGGAACGTTTTGGCACGCGTTACCCAATTCCTTTAGCTGGCTGTGGCGTCACCATAGAATACCGTGGTGAGGCAGACGTTAGTCATACGTATGCTAAGCAAGATGCACAGAATCTGTTTGCGTGGTTATGCGCTGTTGGTGTGATTGACCAATCGACACCTTCTGAACCAAAGGCGAAATTTGAATCAACGCCTCTTGCTGGCTGTGATTCAATTGATGCGCAAACAACAGGTATTATCGTTTTTTTAAAAGAGCTGGGAGACTGGGTTGAAGCAGGTGAAGCGATCGCCGAAATTATTAGTCCCGTAGACCAATCTGCAACGCCTGCATGCGCGACGGTTAGCGGTAAGTTTTTTGCCAGAACAAACCAACGGTTTGCTGCAAAGGGAACACATATCGGCAAAATCGCTGGTGCGAAAGCGTTCAAAGAAGGGGGTTTGCTAGGCGCTTAGAAAAAATGTACAAAAAGTGCGCTATCGCTTTATTCTGATCTAGACTTTTAAAGAGAATAAGAGTCTAGAGAATTCGTTTAGTGTTTGTGTGTCATTCCTTTTTTCGTTTGCGAAGTGTCTTGTTTTGCTTGTTATTTGTTTTAAGCAATTATTCTGTTGCAGGGCAAAGTTCAGCGTTGAATACCTTTGAAGGTGTGTATCAGTCACCACTTTCAGCCTCTTACTCCTACCTCATTGATCAAGAATTATCTCTGCAATTGCGAGACATTCAAAAACTACCTGAAGATAAGTGGACCCAAGGTGCCAGCGAGCAAAGAAGCTTTGGGTTTACCAATGCACAACTCTGGTTTAAAACACGCATTAAAAATGGAGCTGACAAGGCCAACAACTTTATTCTTGAGATCGATTACGCTCAGCTTGATCATGTTGTCTTCAATGCGCGTAAGCAAGATGGAACCGAGCTTGGACTGGCCACTGGTGATCGCAAACACTTTGCGCACAGGCAAGTCGACGATCCAGGTATTCTTTTTCGTTTTTCGTTAGAACCCAACGAAGAAATTGAAATCTACACGAGCGTGAAAACAAAAGGCTCGATGACCGTTCCCATGTTGATTTGGGAAGAGAAGCATTACTTTGAACAAGCTTCGAAAGAGCAAAAGGCTCATTTCTTTTACTATGGCGTTCTGACGATTATTGCGATTATTAATCTCGCTGTTTTTCTTCGCTTAGGCGAACGATTGTATCTTTATTATGCGCTGGCTATCGCAAGCTATTTGTTATTCTTTGCGAGTAGTCGAGGATATGTCCATCAACATTTTCTAAATGATCTGCCCGAACTAAATGGGCGCCTGTTCTTGGCGTCTATGCCCTTGCTCTCTATTTTTTCTCTTTTATTCGCAAAGTTATTTTTGCGAATGAAGTCGATTAGTCCGCGCTTCGATAAGCTTCTTCAGGCGATGATAGCGCTGGAGTTGATACACCTCTGTATCATTTTATTCGCAGATTATAGCATTGCGGTGCGTATCTCGGTTGTGGGTGCGTTATTGCTTTTTAGCGTCCTCGCTTTTGCAGGTCCCATCGCTTGGTATAAAGGGCTTCGTTCAGGTATTTATTTCACGGTTGCTTGGATTCCTTTGACCGTTGGTTTTGCGATAACAAGCGGCCGCACTACAGGCGCATTGCCAAATACATTTTGGACTGAGTACGCCATGCAGATTGGATCTGGACTTGAGGCATTGATTTTGACTTTGGCTCTTGCAGATCGTTTGTATCGCGAGCGTGAAAAGAAAATATCTGCGCAATCAAAGAGTCTTCATATCGAGCAACAGCGAAATTACACACAGAGTTTGTTAACGCAAACCATGTCACGTGATCGAGTCACTAATCTGCTTAACCGAAATCATTTCGAGAACCTCTTACGTGAGCAGATGGATGCTGCGCCCAATAGAAGAATGATGATCTCGATGGTGCATTTGACGCGCATCTCTGATATTACGCGGACGCTCGGCTTGGCCAGCTCTGAGACGGTTTTGGCGCAAATGGCGGTGTTTTTAAACGAGAAGTGCAGAGATATGTTCGGAGTAATTAGTGTTGAGCATATGCAAGGAGTTGGCCCAGACGCGGCGTTTCAAATTGCGAATGAAACATTCGGTGTACTTATTGATTTAGATAAATTCGAAAAAAACCGTCAGCCGTTTGATGATCTCTTAGTCGAGCTCGCATCGCCGATTGAATTTGATGGCTTAACGTTTGAACTAGCACCATTATATGGTTGCTCTCTTTATCCCAATCATAGCTCAGAGCCGGCACAATTAATTCGAAATGGATTGATTGCGATGGATCGCTCCGAAAGAGGCTCCATGGGAATCTATAGTGAGAAGTACGATATCTATAGTTCGAGCCGGCTTACCCTGATGACAGACTTACGTAAGGCCTTGAATGATGATGCGCTCAGTTTAGTGTTTCAGCCGAAGTTTGAAATTAGTAGCGGGAAGGTGATTGGTCTCGAGGCTTTAGTACGTTGGATTCATCTAGAGAATGGTTTTGTTCCTCCGGATCAATTTATTCCCCTGGCCGAAGAAACTGGGGTAATTAATGAGCTGAGCTTATGGGTATTTCAAGAAGCGATACGTGCTTTGGTAATGCTGCGAGCTCAAGGCTATGACGGAAGCATGTCGATTAATATTTCAGCGCGTGATCTGAAGTTTAAGTATTTTGGCGCTCAACTTCTTAAAACACTGAAGACCGAGAATGTATCACCTGAATTGGTTTATTTGGAGTTAACCGAAACTGCGGCGATGGATGATCCGGCGTTTAGCATTGCGACACTGGATAAATTAGCAGCCCATGGGTTCAAGATTTCAATTGATGACTTTGGCGCGGGTTATTCATCGTTGTCATATCTCAAAGGTTTGCCTGCAAGTGAAATCAAGTTAGATCGCTCTTTGATCGAAGATATAAAGAATGATGAAAACTCAAAAGTGATCATACAAACCGTGATTGCGATGGCGGAAGGTTTAGGCTGCGATTTGATTGCAGAGGGCATCGAAGATGCACAAACTTTAAAAGTCTTAGAGAAGTTATCGTGTAACCGTTATCAAGGTTACTATGGCTGTAAGCCCCTGCCATTAGATCGATTGCAGCGATGGCTTGAACAAGCTGGCGCGATCTCTTCTAGCTAATCATTGGTGCGCCAGCACCATTATGGTGCATAAAGCTCGGTAGCTACTGATAAGTCTAGCCTTGTAAGTGCCTGAATCTTATAGAGATATAAAGTTGGTACTAAATTTGTATTAGAAATCGTATCGCAAAGCAGTGTTAAAAACCGCGCGGGGTATGACGACGGTTCATACTCACACAGAACAGAGACAGCATATTAAGAATGAACTTAATGTGCTGACGGCAAAGAAGCCCATGCTAACTAGCAAATATGCTGGTGGCATGGGTTTTTTTTTGCCCCAAAATTTTTGGTGGAGAAGAAGTTATGCAAGCATCAACAATGAAAGTATTGGTAGTCGGCAATGGAATGGTAGGCCATCATTTTGTTGAGCAGATACTTGAACAAGATATGAACGTCGAAGTGACAGTTCTTTCTGCAGAGCCAAGGTTGGCGTACGACCGAGTGCATTTGTCGGAGTACTTTACAGGCAAAACAGCAGCTGATCTTTCACTTACAAGCGCAGAATACTATGAAAAGCTAGGCGTGAATTTTCATGTGAATGCAAAAGTTTCTCATATTGATAAGCAAGCCAAGACGGTTAAGACTGAAGCGGGTGATGTGTATGCTTACGACAAACTCGTGCTTGCTACGGGCTCCTTTCCTTTTGTTCCTCCAATTCCTGGTAATGATCAAGAGCATTGCTTGGTGTATCGAACCATTGAAGACCTAGAGCAAATTGAAGCCTCATCTAAACAAAGCAAGGTTGGTGTTGTTGTGGGTGGTGGTCTGCTTGGTCTTGAAGCGGCAAATGCTCTCAAGCAAGCAGGTCTCGAAACCCACGTTGTTGAGTTTGCTCCGCAGCTAATGGCGGTTCAAGTAGACCAAGTTGGCGGTCAATTGCTGAAGTCAAAAATTGAAGAGCTTGGCGTGCAAGTCCATACCGAAAAAGCGACGCAAGAAATCGTATCTGGCGATACTAGCCGCTATAAAATGAAGTTTGCTGATGGCTCAGATCTAGAAACCGATATGATTTTATTCTCGGCAGGTATCCGTCCAGAAGATGGTTTAGCTCGAGAGTTCGACATCGATATTGGCCCGCGTGGCGGCATCGTGATCGACGATAATTGTCTAACGTCCGACCCAAATATTTATGCGATTGGTGAGTGTGCGCTTTGGAGTAACTTTATTTTTGGTTTAGTTGCCCCTGGCTATACCATGGCGCGCGTCGCGGCGAGCCATCTTGCAGAAGGTGATTTGAAGTTTGAGGGTGCAGATATGAGCACCAAACTCAAGTTGATGGGAGTCGACGTAGGCTCTATTGGTGACGCTCATGCTCGCACAGAAGGTGCTTTGAGTTACACCTATGAAAATCAACCTGAAGGTGTTTACAAGAAGATCGTTGTTGATGCAGACAAAAAGCTACTTATTGGTGCGGTGCTAATAGGTGACACTTCAGACTACGATACTCTTCTTCAGTATGCTTTAAATGGTATCGACCTTCCTGAAAAACCAGAAAGTTTAATTCTTCCTTCTACGAGCGATGCTGCGCCTGCGCTAGGTGCTGATGCTTTACCAGCGACTGCGACGGTATGTTCTTGTCACAACGTCTCTAAGGGCGACATTGTTGATGCAATGGATGCGGGCAACTGTGATCTTGGCTCGGTGAAATCATGTACTAAAGCAAGCACCGGTTGTGGTGGTTGTGCGGCCTTATTGAAAAACGTCGTTGATAGCGAACTAGAAAAACGCGGCGTAGAGGTCAATAAAGATATTTGTGAACACTTTGCTTATTCTCGCCAAGAGCTCTTCCACATTATTAAAGTCGAAGAAATCAAAAGTTTTGACGCGCTGCTTGAAAAACATGGTCGCGGTATCGGTTGTGAAATCTGTAAGCCTGCGGTCGGTTCAATTCTCGCGTCAGTATGGAACGATTTCGTGCTTCAAAAAGAGCACGTCAAACTTCAAGACACCAACGACACTTATCTTGGCAATATGCAAAAAGATGGTAGTTATTCGGTTGTACCTCGTATCGCTGGTGGTGAAATTACACCTGACAAGCTGATTGTTCTGGGGCAAGTCGCTAAGAAATACAACCTATACGCAAAAATCACTGGCGGGCAGCGTGTTGATTTATTTGGTGCGCGCGTTGAGCAATTGCCTTTCATTTGGGAGGAGCTGATCGCTGTAGGTTTCGAGACCGGCCATGCGTACGCAAAAGCGCTACGTACGGTTAAGTCATGTGTAGGAAGCACTTGGTGTCGTTATGGCGTCCAAGATTCCGTTGGCGCAGCGATTGATATTGAAAACCGATACAAAGGCTTGCGCGCACCGCACAAAATGAAAATGGCGGTTTCAGGCTGTACGCGAGAGTGTGCAGAGGCGCAAAGCAAAGATATCGGCATTATTGCGACCGAGAAAGGTTGGAATTTATACGTGTGCGGTAACGGCGGTATGAAACCTCGTCATGCTGATTTATTCGCTACTGATATCGATACTGAAACACTGATCAAATATATCGATCGCGTCTTGATGTTCTATGTCAGAACGGCAGATCGCTTGCAACGTACTTCTACATGGATGGAAAACTTAGAAGGCGGTCTTGAATACCTAAAACAAGTGGTTATTGAAGACTCGTTGGGTATTTGCGCAGAGCTAGAAGCCCAGATGCAGCATGTTGTGGATACCTATCAGTGTGAGTGGAAAACGGCAGTTGAAAATGAAGAGTCGCGTAAGCGCTTCCGTCAGTTCGTAAACGCGGCTGATGCGACTGATCCTAACATCGTATTTGTTCAAGAAAGAGATCAAATTCGTCCAGCAACAGAGCAAGAAAAACAATCAGGTGATCTGATTGCGACGGATAAAGCCCTTGCTGAAGATGCTTTGGCTTAATACATAAGCCTCTAACGAATTAAGAACGAATGATATAAGAGAGAAAATGATGTCTAGCAATGAAAACTGGGTTTCTATCTGCCAAACAAACGATCTTATCGATAACTCTGGTGTTTGTGCCTTAGTAAATGGAGAGCAAGTTGCGTTGTTTAAGTTTACGCAAGGTGAACAAGAACAAGTACTCGCGATTAGTAACTTTGACCCGATCGGTAAGGCGAATGTGCTTTACCGTGGTTTGATTTGTTCAGTTTCGGGTGAAGATACTCCGCTGCGTTATGTGGTTGCTTCACCTTTATATAAGCAGCGTTTCTGTTTAACAACGGGCGAATGTATTGATGATCCAGAGCAATCTGTTTCCGTGTTTCCGGCACGTATCGTTGATGAAATGGTTCAGTTAAGTGTAGCGAGTTAATTGTGTCTAGCGCAGAGCTTATTCAGTTTAAATCTGTTGGGTCAAACGTTGCACTGCAGCGCACGACTTGCCCTTACTGCGGCGTGGGTTGTGGTGTCGATGTCCAGATTCAAAATGTTGAGTCTGAGGAGGCTTCTGAGGCAGAAGTTTTGGGGCTGAGTGGCACTCCTGAGCATCCAGCAAATTTTGGTCGACTGTGCGTTAAAGGAAGTCGCTTACTAGATACCTTAGAAGATAGTGGGCGCTTACTTTTTCCTGAAGTTAGTGGGAAGCAGGTTCCTTGGGAAGCTGCGACCAACGAAGTGGCTCAGCGCTTTCAAGATATTATTGATGAGCATGGCCCAGACAGCGTTGCACTGTATGTATCGGGGCAATTACTAACGGAAGATTATTACGTCGCAAACAAGTTGATGAAGGGTTATATCGGGTCTGCCAATATCGATACGAACTCTCGTCTGTGCATGTCCTCAGCAGTTGCTGCACATAAACGCGCATTTGGATCAGATGTCGTACCGTGTAGTTATGAGGATTTAGAGCAAACGGAATTGCTCGTTTTTATAGGCTCAAATGCGGCTTGGACACATCCTGTTCTGTTTCAACGCGTTGAGCGTGCGAAACAAATAAATCCAAATCTAAAAATTGTATTTATCGATCCACGTCGCACAGCAAGTTGTGAAGTCGCAGATCTTCATCTCCCTCTGAAAGCAGGAAGTGATGTTGCCTTGTTTAACGGTTTGCTCGCCTATCTGGCAGAGCATGATGGGCTTGATAAAGCTTATATTGATCAGTCGGTTGAAGGAGTTGAGCAAGCAGTAGAGGCCGCACAGTCTTTCACTATTGAGAAGGTCGCACAGCTATGTGATTTGCCTGAGCAAGATGTAGAAGAGTATTACGCAAGCTTTGCGCAAACAGATAAGGTGATTAGTTTTTTCTCGATGGGCGTGAATCAGTCGAGTGCTGGCGTTGATAAAGCTGCGAGTATTATCAATTGTCATCTTGCGAGTGGAAAAATCGGCAAAGAAGGGTGTGGACCTTTCTCTATTACCGGTCAACCAAATGCAATGGGCGGTCGAGAAGTAGGCGGTTTGGCCAACTTGCTGGCTGCACATATGGATATTGATAACGCAGAACATCGCGCGCTAGTACAAGAATATTGGTCATGCCCAACAATTGTTGAATCGCATGGGCATAAGGCTGTAGATCTGTTTCAAAAGATTGAATCAGGCGATGTTAAAGCGGTCTGGGTGATGGCGACCAATCCTGTCGTGAGTCTGCCAAACAGGCTTCAAATAGAGAGCGCGCTGAAAAAATGTGATTTCGTTGTTGTCTCAGATTATGTGTCGTCAAACGATACTTTACCCTTTGCTGATGTGAAGTTGCCGGCGACGAGCTGGTCAGAAAAAGATGGCACGGTGACGAATTCAGAGCGCACGATTTCTCGTCAAAGAGCTTTCTTGCCGCCTCTAGGTGAGGCAAAGCATGACTGGCGAATTATCTGTGATGTCGCAATTGCAATGGGTTTTGACGGATTTGATTTCGCTTCTCAGCATGAGGTCTTCGATGAGTATGCTGGATTGACGGCATATAAAAACAACGGAAGTCGGGACTTAGATCTAAGTGGTTTGTGTGATTTATCGTCTCAAGAATACGATCAGCTAGCTCCTGTTCAATGGCCCATAAACGACGAGAACCCAAAGGGCACTAAACGATTATTTGAAGATGGAAAGTTCTTTACTCTGTCTCAAAAAGCAAACTGTATTGCGGTGCAGTTCCGTCCTCCTGAGCAGGCAGTTAGTGAAGACTTTCCGTTTGTGTTGAACTCTGGAAGATTGCGCGACCAATGGCACACCATGACACGTACTGGTGTGAGCGCACAATTGAGCCAGCATACTGCGAACGCATATATAGCGATTCACCCAGAAGATGCCAAAGATTTAAGTCTTGAACAGGGTGCCTATGTGTCGGTCACTTCTGCCGTGAATTCAGACGCTGATCAGGTCGTGTTACCAGTCGTAATCGATGATGGATTACGTCGAGGTGAGTTATTTGTACCCATTCATTGGGGTACAACATGGTCTTCATCATCGGCAATTTCAAAGCTATATACAGATGCAAGAGACCCCATTTCTGGGCAGCCAGAATTGAAACATGCGGCTGTTGCGCTTTCACCGGTCGAGATGGCTGAATACGGCGAGTTATTTAGTCTAGACGAGCTTCCGATTCAATGGCTAGATGCGCAGTTTTATGTGTGGTCGAAAGCAAAAGTCCGTGGCGGCATGATTTACCGATTTGCGTGCAAAGAAAAAAGCACCACGCTTGGTTCAGCTCTGAATGCGGTTTATCAGGATGTGCATGAGCGTTATTCCTATCAGCATCAAAATGGAATGAATCGTTTTGCGACGCGCGACCAATCATTAGTTTACGGCGTATTCACGCATTCAGAGGCGCAAGAATATGAGCGAGCTTGGTTAGAAAGCATGCTTGATAGTAGCGTCTTGAGCGAAGAACAAATCCAAGCACTTCTGCATGCGGAAGTAGACTCCGTCTATGCCCAAGGTCGCATGGTCTGCAGCTGTTATAAGGTGGGTGAAAAAGAGATCATCCGAGCCATACAAGATGACGGCTGTGATAGCGTTGAAGCTTTGGGGTCGCAATTAAAGTGCGGCACAAATTGTGGGTCGTGTAAGTCTGAACTCAAACAAATTCTTAAGCAAAATCTTGTTCCAGAAGGTGAACGCATTACCTTAGAGGAGTTTTCATGATTACTGCTGCAACAAATTTATTAGCTCTATTTAGGCGCTCTTCAAATAATGATGGAGAGGTTAAGGACACAGGGTTTATAAATCGGGTTAAAACTCAAATACAAGCTCGTTCTAAACGAGGTTGTGTAACGATTATTGGTGCGGGGCCAGGTGATGTAGAGTTGCTCACCCTTAAGGCTTATCGCGCGCTACAAAATTCAGATGTCATTTTGTTCGACGCACTCGTGTCCGATGAGGTGGTGGCGCTGTTTCCTAAACAAGTACAACGCATTTATGTTGGTAAGCGCTATGCCCAACATAGCATGTCTCAAGAGGGTATTTCGGCGTTGATGCTAAAACTGGCACTTGAAGGAAAACAGGTAGTACGAGTAAAAGGCGGCGATCCCGCGATTTTTGCTCGTGTTGGTGAGGAGTGTCAGGTACTTCAACAATCTGGAGTTCCAGTTTGTGTTGTTCCTGGAGTCACAGCCGCATCGGGCGCGTCTTCTTATGCTGGTATTCCCTTAACACATCGCAGTTGTGCACAATCGGTTCGGTTTGTGACGGCACACATGAAAAGTGCTGAGACAGAACCCAATTGGGCATCATTGAGTGAAGGAGTATCAGGGCAATCGAAAAACGGAGAAACCTTAGTATTTTATATGGGGCTTCGTCGAATCGACTTAATTGCTCAGAGGCTTATTGAGCATGGGGTTTCTGCTTCGTTGCCTGTGGCAGTGATCGAAAACGCGACAACCCCTATGCAAAAGATCTGCATAGCCACGCTTTCTGATATCGTAGAGAAAGTTCGAGATCAAAAAATCTCTGGTCCTGCGATTACGATTGTTGGTGAAGTGGTGAACTTGCGTTATCCAGTGGAAAGAGAAGCTGCTGCTGTTGCGACCGCCTAACTTTGTTACACTATATTGGTGTGCGATTGTATGTGTACAAGTTTGACCGCATCAAAAATCAATCACTTAGCGTGCATTTAATGCATGGTCTATTTTTTGCTGCCTGTTATGCACGTGAGCGAGCATCAAGACTCGTAGCGAGTAAGTTGTCCGTGAAAAGAGTCCCAAGGTATGTCCTCAGAATTAAGTATTCTACTTATTGACGAAGACTTAGATCGTGCTAGTGAGGTGGTATCCGCCTTAGAAAAATCGCGATATAAAATTCGTCATATGGCGCAGCCAAACGCTACCTTACTGAAGGAGGTAGATGCCTGGCAGCCAGATATCATTGTGATTGATATCGAATCTCCTACTAGGGATATGCTTGAAAGTCTAAATATGATTTCAGCATATAACCCTAAGCCTGTTGTGATGTTTTCTGATGCAGAAGACGAAGATCTAATCAATGAATCCGTGAAATCTGGCGTAAGTGCGTACGTGGTGGGTGATACCGATACTAGTCGGTTAAGACCTATTCTTGATGCGGCCGTGGCCCGATTTAATGAATATCAAAGTCTCAAAGAAGAGCTGACTCAAACCAAGAATGAGTTAGAGGCGCGCAAGCTTATCGATCAAGCCAAACGTTTGCTTATGGAGACCAAAGGTCTCTCTGAGCAAGAGGCTTTTAGTAGCATGCGCAAAACTGCCATGGATTCAGGGCAGAAACTTGAAGATGTTGCGAAAACGATTATCTCAATTATGAAAAATATGAATTTTTAGGTGTATTCATGCGATCAACACAAAAACAAGAACTAAAGCTCGGATTTGTTGCTTTGACAGATTCGGCGCCACTTATTGTCGCCAAGGAATACGGTTTTTTTGAAGAACAAGGCTTAGATGTCACGCTTCAAAAGCAAAATTCATGGGCGACACTCAGAGACAAGCTGCACGCTGGTGTTCTCGATGCGGCGCAAATGCTTGCGCCTATGCCGTTGGCGAGTGGCTTAGGTTTAGGTTGTCGGCCTTGCGAGGTCATCGCTCCCTTTGTGTTGAGCTTAAACGGGAATGCAATAACGATTTCCGAAGGTTTATATCAGGAGATCCTTGCGGTATCGGGCTTATCAGAGTTGCCTTTGCCTTTATCAGCAAAGTTATTGTTACCTGTTATTGCGCAAAGAAAAGAAGCGGGTCTTAGCAAATTGAAATTTGCAGATGTCTTTCCCTATAGCTGTCACCACTATCAGTTACTGGACTGGTTAAGTGACGGTGGGGTTGAGTTAGATGATGTGGATTTGCTGACCGTGCCGCCGGTCAATATGGTCGATTTTCTCGAGAGTGGAGAAATTGACGCTTTTTGTGTTGGTGGCCCATGGAACGCAAAAGCTGTGCGTTCGGAGATCGGTTTGACTGCGTTGACCTCTTTCGATATCTGGGAAAACCAGCCTGAAAAAGTCTTGGGTGTAACGAAGAAGTTTGCGTCTGATAATCCAGATCTGGTTCGTTCTTTGTGTACTGCTTTGGCGCAAGCTTGCTCTTATTTAGAGAAAACGCCAAATCGTTTTGAAGCCGCACGTCTCATGTCGAGAGCAAATTATTTAGATGCGCCAATTGAAGTGATTGCGCCTTCTCTTATCGGTAGCTGTTTAACGCATCGATTTTTACCGCCGAGAGTTGTTCCTTCGTACAATCAATTTAGTGATGCTGCAGTCGATATTAACAAGCCGACGCGCGAGCAAGGGATATGGCTTGTAAATAAAATGCTAAAAGCAAACCAGATCACTGATCGAGAAGCGGCATATGCTGTGGTGGACAAGGTATTTACCGATAGCTACTTGTGATCAAAAGCTGAAGATAAAGGCGCGCACACTTGGTGCGCGTTTTTGTTTTAGCTCCTTACTCTGGTGCAAGTAGTTGGTGGGGCAAGAGTGATATGGCCGTAAGTTATTGAAATTTATAGCTTTATAAAGTTGGCCTTTCTTTTGCAATAGATAGGTTACGGATTGCCCGTAAGGCGTAATCTCAGAGAACAACCAAAATTAGAGAGTTGCTGCGAAGGTGCGGCAATAATCAGGCAATGATGCCCGCACAGTCTTTCAAGATCTGGAAGACTGTGCGGGTTTTTTTTTGGCGAAAGAACTGGAGACAGTCGGAGTAGAGCATGAAAAAAACAGGATTTTTGAGTTCATTGAAAACCAAGCTAGCGGTGATGTCAGTCACCGTTGCTGCTGCAGGTGCAATGATCAGTACTTCTGTGACAGCACAAGAGTTAGGATGGCCAGAAAAAGAAGAGTTGAAATTTGGCTTCATTAAATTGACGGACATGGCTCCATTAGCTGTTGCGTATGAAAAAGGTTACTTCGAGGACGAAGGTCTTTACGTTACCTTGGAAGCACAGGCGAACTGGAAAGTATTGCTAGACCGCGTGATCGACGGCCAGCTTGATGGTGCTCATATGTTGGCAGGTCAGCCACTTGGTGCAACGATTGGTTTCGGTACGCAGGCGCACATCATTACTGCCTTCAGCATGGATTTGAATGGTAATGCGATTACCGTATCAAACGATATTTGGTCACAAATGAAGTCGAATATTCCTCACGAAGATGGCAAGCCAGTGCACCCAATCAAAGCTGACGCACTAAAGCCTGTTGTTGAAAAATATCAGAGCGAAGGTAAGCCATTTAACATGGGTATGGTATTCCCAGTATCGACGCACAACTATGAGTTACGTTACTGGTTAGCTGCTGGTGGTATTCACCCTGGCTATTACGCACCACATAAAGGTGATACCAGCGGTCAGATTGATGCAGATGCATTGCTTTCGGTTACTCCACCACCACAAATGCCAGCAACGATGGAAGCCGGCACTATTTATGGTTACTGTGTGGGCGAGCCGTGGAACCAGCAAGCAGTATTTAAAGGTATTGGTGTGCCAGTTGTAACGGATTACGAAATTTGGAAGAACAACCCAGAGAAAGTTTTCGGTGTGAGTAACGAGTGGGCAGAGAAATATCCAAATACGCATGCTCGCGTTGTAAAAGCGATGATCCGCGCAGCAATATGGTTGGATGAGAACAACAACGCTAACCGTCCAGAAGCGGTAAAAATCTTATCTCAAGCAAACTACGTTGGTGCTGACTACGAGGTTATTGCTAACAGTATGACGGGTACGTTTGAGTACGAGAAAGGCGATAAGCGTGAGATTCCAGACTTCAACGTATTCTTTCGTTACAACGCGACTTACCCCTACTACAGTGATGCAATTTGGTATCTAACACAGATGCGTCGTTGGGGGCAGATCTCTGAGCATAAGTCAGATGATTGGTACATGGAAACGGCTAAGAAAGTATATCGTCCAGATATCTACGCGACAGCAGCCAAAGCATTGATCGAAGAAGGTAAAGCGAAAGCTTCTGATTTCCCTGAATTCGATTCAGAAACTGGCTTTAAGCCACCTCAAACACACTTCATTGACGACCACGTTTACGATGGTTCAAAACCAAATGAGTACTTGCAGAAGTTCCCAATAGGTTTGAAAGGCAAAGACTTAATTTAAGCCTTAACGAAGTTAGCACATAGCCTAATTTGCCGAGTGCATAGTCCTCGCACTGGGCAAGTTTTATAGGCATAAAGGAGAAAGATATGTTTAAACAAGCGGTGATGCCTACTACTGGTGGATTAAGCCAAGTAGGTGAAAAATTGAAGCAGCTCTCGACTGCACTCGCATTACCCTTGCTTGGGTTAGTATGTTTTTTAGGTCTGTGGAACGCTGCAGCACAAAACATCGATACCTCGCTAGGCCAATTCCCAGGCCCTGTTCAAGTATGGGAACAATCAAAGAATCTATTGAATGAACATCAGGCAGAGGTTGCTAAGGCAGAAGCCTTTTATGAGCGACAAGAACAACGCAATGAAGCGCGTATGGCAAAAGATCCAGACTACGTGCCTAAAATCCGCCCTTATACAGGCGCACCAACGTTCTTCCAGCAAATTTGGACGAGCTTAGGTACGGTTGCAACTGGATTCTTTATCGCATCAATTATCGCCGTGCCATTAGGGATTTTATGTGGCTTGAGTAAATCGGCATATGCTGCGATTAACCCTTTAATTCAGTTATTTAAACCGGTGTCACCGCTTGCGTGGTTGCCATTGGTAACAATGGTCGTGAGTGCTGTGTATGTATCAAACGACCCAATGTTTTCGAAATCCTTTATCACTTCAGCTGTCACGGTATCGTTGTGCTGCCTATGGCCAACGCTGATCAATACCGCAGTGGGTGTTTCTAGTATTGATAAAGATCTTATAAATGTGAGTAAGGTTCTGCGTTTGAACCCAATCAATCACGTTATAAAAATTGTTATGCCGTCATCGATTCCAATGATTTTTACGGGCCTTCGTTTGTCATTAGGTATTGGTTGGATGGTACTGATTGCTGCAGAGATGCTCGCTCAAAACCCAGGCTTAGGTAAGTTTGTTTGGGACGAGTTCCAGAACGGTAGTTCAGCGTCACTCGCACGTATCATGGTAGCAGTGTTAGCGATCGGTATTATCGGATTTTTATTAGACCGTTTGATGTTAGTTATCCAAAAGCAAGTGAGCTGGGATAAGAGCGCAACATTACGTTAAGCGCAGGAGGATTTAAGATGAGTACAGGACATTTAGAATTATCAGGCGTTGGTATTGATTTCCCTTCACCTAAAGGGCCATTTACAGCCTTACAAGACGTAAACTTAAAGATTGAGAAAGGCGAGTTTGTGTCTCTTATTGGTCACTCAGGTTGTGGTAAATCAACGGTACTGAACATTGTTGCAGGCCTGCATCAAGCGACAACTGGCGGCGCTATTTTGGATGGCAAAGAAGTGAATGAGCCAGGCCCAGAGCGTGCAGTTGTATTCCAAAACCACTCTTTATTACCTTGGTTGAGCGTTTACAAAAATGTTGAGCTAGCGGTGAAACAAACAAGTAACGGTCGCAGTAAGGCTGAGATGAAAGACTGGGTGCATCATAATCTTGAATTAGTGCACATGACCCATGCCTTGGATAAATTACCTTCTGAAATTTCCGGTGGTATGAAGCAACGTGTTGGTATCGCACGAGCTTTGGCGATGGAGCCAAAAGTATTGCTCATGGATGAACCTTTCGGTGCACTCGATGCGTTAACACGGGCTCACTTGCAGGATTCTCTTATGGAGATTCATGCCGAGCTTGGTAACACAGTTATTATGATCACGCACGATGTTGACGAAGCTGTTCTATTGTCTGATCGCATTGTGATGATGACTAACGGACCAGCGGCAACGATTGGCGAGATCTTAGATGTGAAACTAGATCGACCTCGTGATCGTTTGGCGTTGGCAGATAATCCTGAGTACAACCACTATCGTCATGAAGTACTTACCTTCTTATATGAAAAACAGAAAAAAGTTGAGTCTGTCGATAAGCATAAGAAAAAAGAAGAGTCTTCTGAGAAGGTCGTTACAGATCAAACCGATTCGAATGCAGCATAGTTGCTGATTGATTCACTCATTACGAGTTTGCTTATCAGAGTAAATTGTCTCGTGTTCTTGCCCACTTTAACGTGGGCATTTTTTTGCCTGTTAATTACTAGCGTTGCTTGTACTGTGTGGAGCAATACCCTCGAGAGATGTCTGGGTTACGGAGTTTCAAATGCTTCGTGGTGCGCGATGACACACGCGTGCGCCAATGACGAAAGCTAGAAGGTTTAAGTTGACGGCGCATGAATCGAATGACTTCCGATTCATTCATGTCATATTGATGTTTGATGGCTTCAAAGGGGGTGCGATCTTCCCATGCCATTTCAATGATTCTAGAGATATCTTCGGCTGATAGAGCCATACACGCCTCGCTCAATTATTTGAAAGGTATACGTGTAGGAATCAAAAGAGGTTTATGATCTATTGCGGGTGTCTAAAACAATTCTCGTTGAAGTTGTGTTACGCGAACTTCATCGCCAATTTTAAGTTCACCGCCTTGAATCACTTTTGCGCAATAGCCGCCTCTGCCATACATCGCGAGTAGAGTCCCTTTCCCCAATGATTTTTCCATACGAGAACAGGGATGGCAGTGCGCGCCTACTTCTACAATCGCATTACCTATCTGTAGAAGCTGATAGCGCATCGCGTGCAGGCTCATGCCAGAGATGACGATATTTCTGCGCAGAATAGATGGGTCAATTAATGATCTATTTAGTAGGGTGCTGAGTGCTTGAATATCTTCGGCGTTGATCAGTGTGATTTGTCGTGCAGAGCCATTAGCGCGTTTAGCGCTATGGTCGCCTTGGAGGCCTCGATCTGCCTTGGCATAGACCTGCGATACGGTTTTAATATCGGCTTTACGAGAAGGTCGCAAACCAATCCATTCAATCCGGCCAGACTGTGCACTATCCATGTATTTCGCTAATAGTCTGGCTTGGGTTTTCATGTCTTTCTTACTACTTCAAGGTAATGCGTTGCACGTGCCTACACTAAACCATCATCTTGAATCGAAAGCCGTTGTGTATTGCTCGAAAGCTCATCAGGGCTTGATGCGTCAGAACCAAGTTTAATCAGAAGACGCAAGTCGTTCGCAGAGTCAGCATGCGCCAGTGCGTCTTCGTAGGTGATTTCGCCGGCAGCGTACAGGTCATAAAGCGCTTGGTCAAAGGTTTGCATTCCGACATCGCGAGATTTTGTCATTATCTCCTTCAGTTTATGCACTTCTTTCTTACGAATAAGATCTGCACAAAGCGGTGTATTCAGAAGTACTTCAATTACCGCTCGACGACCAGTGCCATCGGGAGTCGGTACAAGCTGCTGCGCGACAATGCCTTTCAAGTTTAACGACAGGTCCATCCAGATTTGGTTGTGCTGCTCCGGAGGGAAGAAGTTAATAATACGGTCCAATGCTTGGTTCGCGTTGTTGGCGTGTAGGGTCGCGAGACACAAGTGACCTGTTTCTGCGAAAGTTACCGCATACTCCATTGTTTCTTTACTACGGATCTCACCGATCATGATGACATCAGGTGCCTGACGTAATGTGTTTTTAAGCGCAACCTCGAAAGACTCAGTATCGATCCCCACTTCGCGCTGCGTAACGATACAGCCCTCGTGTTGGTGAATATATTCAATAGGGTCTTCGATCGAAATTATATGGCCTTTACTGTTTCGATTCCGGTGACCAATCATCGATGCGAGAGAGGTCGACTTACCAGTACCCGTTGCGCCCACAAAAATAATCAAACCGCGTTTCGTCATTGCTAGAGAGTTAATAACTTCTGGAAGCGCGAGGTCTTCAATACGTGGGATATTCGTTTCGATACGACGCAGCACCATACCGATAAGGTTACGTTGAGAGAATGCGGATACACGAAAACGACCAATTCCTCGTGCACTGAGGGCATAGTTACATTCGTTTTTTTCAGTAAATTCGTCGCGTTGTTTGTCGTTCATGGTGTCAAAGACAATCTCACGACACATTTCTGGTGTCAGAGATTGCTTTGTGACAGGGACGATCTTGCCATGGATTTTAATGCTAGGTGGAACGCCTGCTGTGATAAAGAGGTCTGAGCCTCCTTTTTCAACCATGATTTTTAAGAGTCGATCAAAGTCCACGTTTTCTTCCTTAACTTGTCTTGCATCCGATAAATAAACTTATCGGCTAATTCTTAGAAATTTTCAGGGATTTTTGCTTTTTCGCGTGCTGTATCGCGATTGATATGGCCTTTGCTAAGCAAGTTTTGCAAGCACTGGTCGAGCGTCTGCATACCAATGCTGGCCCCTGTTTGTATTGCCGAGTACATCTGTGCAACTTTATCTTCACGAATAAGGTTACGTATCGCTGGTGTACCAATCATGATTTCATGTGCGGCAACACGACCACCATTTGATTTCTTCAACAGTGTCTGCGAGATAACGGCTTGTAGAGATTCTGAAAGCATGGAACGAACCATAGCTTTTTCTTCCGCTGGGAATACATCAACGACACGGTCAATTGTTTTGGCAGCAGATGTGGTGTGGAGAGTGCCAAATACTAAGTGACCTGTTTCTGCAGCGGTTAGTGCCAATCGGATGGTCTCAAGGTCACGAAGCTCACCAACTAGAATAATATCGGGGTCTTCACGAAGTGCCGATCGCAGTGCTTCGTTAAAGCCTAAGGTGTCACGATGTACCTCACGTTGGTTCACGAGACATTTCTTACTTTCGTGAACAAATTCTATTGGATCTTCGATGGTCAGAATGTGGTCGTAGCGATTGTCATTAATGAAATCGATCATTGCCGCTAGCGTTGTTGATTTACCAGAACCGGTTGGGCCGGTTACCAGTACGAGACCACGAGGTACCTCAGCAATGTCTTTAAATACTTGCGACATACCCAAGTCTTCCATGGTTAATACTTTGGAAGGGATGGTACGAAATACTGCGCCTGCGCCACGGTTTTGGTTAAATGCGTTAACACGGAAACGTGCGACACCAGGTACTTCAAATGAAAAGTCGGTTTCTAAGAATTCTTCAAAATCTTTACGCTGCTTGTCATTCATAATGTCGTAAATCAGGCGATGCACTTCTTTGTGTTCCATCGCTGGTAGATTGATACGACGTACATCGCCATCAACACGAATCATGGGTGGTAAGCCTGATGACAAATGTAAATCTGATGCGCCTTGCTTCGCAGAGAAGGCGAGCAGTTCGGTAATATCCATGAGAACCCTCTATAGGACTAGATTTTCACTAGAGTAAAAATCTCATCTTGTTAAACTTATTGAGATAATTAGTTGTTGCCCATACGGCTCAGAAATGTTCTAAGCCTTGATAGGTATGGCTTTCAGAGAACTTAACCCCTAACACCACTATCTTATTGATTAGCATAATGTTTAGCATAGCAGACAAGCTCCAGAGCGTTAGTTTAAGAATACAAAAAGCAACAATTCGGGCTGAGAGAGAAAGTGGCTCGGTTCAGTTACTCGCTGTGAGCAAGAAACATACAGCTAAGTCGGTGATCGAAGCCTATGAACAAGGGCAACGATTATTTGGGGAAAATTACCTGAGTGAAGCCCTTGAGAAGCAAGAAGAGATCTTGTCATTAGCACCTGAAAAAGCAGGCAGCATTGAATGGCATTTTATTGGTCCGATTCAATCGAATAAAACACGTCCCATCGCTGAAAGCTTCGCGTGGGTGCATGGTGTCGACCGCCTAAAAGTGGCAACACGATTGAACGATCAAAGACCAGAAACATCGGAAGCGCTTAATGTATGTATTCAAGTGAATATCGATCAAGAGGAAACGAAGTCTGGAATCTCTCTTGATGAATTGGATGCATTAGCCGAGCAGATTTCGGGTATGGATAAATTATGTTTGCGCGGAATTATGGCGATTCCGAGTGCAAGTGCCGATAACGAGCAATTAGCGAAAAGCATGCACGCTTTACATCAAGCAAAAGATCGGCTCGCTGCACGTTATTCTTCAGTTGATACCTTATCGATGGGGATGTCGAAAGATTTAGAGTTGGCTATTGAGCATGGTTCAACCATGGTACGTGTAGGCACTGATATATTTGGTGAAAGAAAAAATTAGGATTAGAAGCTCGATGAGTCATCGTGACTTTTAATTTCCACGAAAACGGGAAACAAAGAATGAAGTTAGACGAACTGAATATTAGTTTCATCGGTGCTGGCAATATGGCAAGCGCGATTATCGGAGGTTTGATTGAGAATGGCGTGAGCCCAAAGCGTGTGACCGCAAGTGATCCAAGCCAGGATAAGTTGACGCAGATGGCTGAAACGCTTGGCATTAGTACAACCACTGATAATGTCGAAGCGGTACGTGCTGCTGATATCGTATTGTTATGTGTGAAGCCGCAGGTCCTCGAGGCGGTGATTGCACCGATGAAAGACGCTTTGGCCGCGCAATCTCCTGTAGTGGTGTCGATTGCAGCAGGAATCGAAGTTTCAAGTTTGCAGAAATGGCTAGGTGAAGACATTGCGATTGTACGCGTGATGCCAAACACGCCTGCTCAAGTATTAGAGGGCGCAAGTGGTTTGTATGCGACTGAGAAAGTCAGTGCCGAGCAAAAGCAAGCGGTTGAAGATGTTTTTGCTGCAATAGGTGTTGCAAGATGGGTCGCCTCAGAGGAGCTGATTCACGCGGTCACGGCAGTATCAGGGAGCGGTCCGGCATATTTCTTTTTGATGATCTCCGAGATGGCGAAGGCTGCTGAGAAACTTGGCTTATCCACAGAAGATGCGAAGCAATTAGCTGCACAAACAGCACTTGGGTCAGCCAAAATGGTGCTCGGAAGTGATCTGCCAGCAGAACAATTAAAGAAAAACGTCATGTCGCCCGGCGGCACAACTGAACGTGCTATTCATGTTTTCGAAAATGAAGGTCTGCCTCAGCTGGTTGAAAAAGCGATGACAGCGTGTGCTGATCGCTCTATTGAAATGGCAGCGCTTCTCGGTAAATAACTATATTGCGCTGCGTATCGTCAGAGAATTCTATGAGCAACGAACAACAATCTATAAAGCTCTCTTTGCTATTAACAGGCAATGAGTTAATGAGTGGTGACATTGTCGATAGCAATTCGGCAATGTTAGCTGAAGCCCTTAGCCCCTTTGGTTGCACGATTTACTACAAGGCAACTGTTGGGGATGACTTAGCCTTGCTTGAGCAGGAAATAGCGCGCATTGCGGGTTTTTCTGATGTGCTTGTTGTGAATGGTGGTTTGGGGCCAACTGTTGACGATCTCACAGCACAAGCCCTAGCCAATGTTATGCGCGTTGATTTGCTTGAACATCCGCAGGCAATGGCGGACCTTGAACAATGGTGCAAAAGTAAAAATATTGCCTTCAATGCAGCCAACAAAAAGCAGGCTATTTTGCCTGACGGGGTAGGTTTAGTTCCTAATGCCACAGGTTCAGCTGTTGGCTTTTCTGCTGAGATTAATGGATGCACTGTTTACTGCACACCTGGAGTCCCATCAGAACTGAAAACAATGTTTAGTGAGGAGATTCTCCCGCGTTTACCTTTAGACTCGAATGCCAAAGTGAAGCGACAACGATATCGTGTTTTTGGAATGGGTGAGTCAGGCATTCAAGAGCGTGTTTTTAAGAGTGGTTTGAAACTTCCAAAAGAATTGGAGCTTGGGTTTCGCGCTTCATTGCCAATGTTGGAGTTAAAGCTCCAAGCAAATCATGAGCAAGACTATGCGTTGCTCGAGCATTTTTCTGAACAAGTGGAGCAATTATTTGGCGCGCATATTGTGACCGATGATAATCGCAGCATTGCGCATGTCGTGAAAGATTTATTGTTAGCGCAAAGCAAACGTGTGACCTTTGCCGAGTCATGTACGGGCGGACTGATCAGCTCTATGATGACCGAGCTTGATGGCGCTTCGGGCGTATTTGATGCTGGCTTTGTTACTTACTCCAATGAAATGAAGCAGAAGATGCTCGGCGTCGAAGAAGCGACATTAATTGCACATGGCGCGGTTAGCCAAGCGGTTGTAGAACAAATGCTATCAGGCGCCTTGGATCGAAGCGGCGCTGATTTAGGTGTCGCGGTATCAGGAATAGCTGGGCCTCAAGGTGGTACAACAGATAAACCTGTCGGTACTGTATGGGTGGCGTGGGGAAGTAAGAGTGAGATAAAGGCACACTGTTTCTACTTTCCAGTAGACAGAAAACGCTTTCAAATACTCGTTGCGGCCTTGGGTTTCGATCTATTGCGTCGTGAGCTGATGCAAGTCAATGAAGAAGCGGCATATTTCAAAGAACGTAGCTTAAAGAACAAGAATTAGTGCGCTGGAAATGAAAAATTATGGGCCGCGTAGATTTGCGACCCATAGGGCACGAGTTTAATTACTTACTCGTATTTGCAAAGATAAGCAGTATCCGTCGGGACGACTAGATCGAAAGACTGATTTGCTTCAACTTCAAATGTTTGGCCATCTGTGAAGCTGACGAATTCGTCGCTATCAGGCAACTTAACTTGAAGCTCGCCAGCGACAACAGTCATGTATTCTTTTTGGCTTGTGCCGAAGGTGTATTCACCGGCAACCATTACACCTACTGTTGCAGGTAGATCTTTGCCTTCGAATGCGATTGATTTTACTTTGCCGTCAAAGTACTCATTAACTGATAACATGCTGATTCTCCAAAATTAACGTCAACTACGCGAGCGCGAGTGGCCAAAAAACTGGCGCGTAGTATACGCGCAGCTTGCTCAAATGCCGAACAAAATCGACGAAACATGATGAATACAGAAACGATTATTGACCTGATACGACACGGAGAGCCTGAAGGTGGGCAAAAACTTCGTGGCACGCTTGATGATCCACTCTCAGAGCTAGGCTGGGAGCAAATGCGAACATCCGTAGGTGAGCATTCTCCTTGGGCAAGTATTGTCTCGTCGCCTTTATCGCGATGTCGTTATTTTGCCGGTGAACTGGCAGATAAACTGTCGCTAGATCTCGATATCAATGCAGAGTTTCGTGAAATTGCATTTGGCGAGTGGGAAGGCCTCACCAATAAGCAATTGATGGAAGGAAACAAAGAGGCGTTTTCTAAGTACTGGCAAGATCCCGAGAACAATACGCCTCCTGGCGGAGAACCGCTCAGTCAGTTCGTGACACGAGTACATGGTGCTTGGGAAGATCTGGTTGAACAAAGTAAAGGACAACACCGCTTGTTGGTGTGCCACGGCGGCGTCATACGTGCCATTCTGACTCACGTATTAGGCATGCCAACCAGTAAACTTTGGAGCTTTGATGTGCCTTATGCAAACGTGAGCCGCATTATTATATATCATTGGTCTGAACCGAAGAGTGAAGGTGACCAAGAACAAAGTGCAGCGCAGCTGCGTTTCCATCAAACTAGGTTGATTTAGATCAAGAGAACAAGCCTGCAAACTAGGTAGACTGCGCCAAGATACTTTTTTTGCAGGCTACTTTCGTGATAAATGCTGATCAACTCAACGATTTTCTCTTACGGTATGAAGGTTATGGTCCTCGTTATACTTCATACCCGACGGCGCTGCATTTTCGTGATGACTTCCCATTAGGTAGTTATCTTGAGCAGGTGACTGAGAGTAATCAGCACCCAGTTCCTAGAAGCTTGTCCCTTTATATTCACGTGTCGTTTTGTGCATCGCTTTGTTATTGCTGTGGTTGCAACAAAGTGGTGACTCGAAATATGTCTAGAGCGGATGAATATATTGAATTGCTAAGTAAAGAGATCGCTTTAAAAGCGCCATTATTTGAAAGTGGTCGCTTAGTCGAACAGATTCATTTTGGTGGCGGCACACCGACCTTTATGAGCACTGATCAGATCAAAGAGATCCTAGAGTTACTCGCACAATCTTTCCATTTTGGACTTCCTCAAAAGCTTTAGATGGGCATCGAAATCGACCCACGAAGCGTCACAGTAGATGACATCGATGAACTAGTGGGCCTAGGCTTTAATCGCTTTAGTTTTGGTATTCAGGTCTTTAATCCAGAAGTACAAAAAGCGGTGAACCGTGAACAAAGTATTGAACAAATCGAGGCGCTTGTAGCGCGCGCTCGTGCTTTGGGTGTCAGCTCCATTTCTTTTGATTTAATTTATGGATTACCGAAGCAGACTCGTGCTTCATTTGATGAAACACTGAAAGAAGTTTTGCGGATTAAGCCTGATCGCTTAGCGCTTTATAACTACGCGCATATGCCAGATAGAATGCCTGCTCAGCATTTGATCAATGCAGAAGAACTTCCATCGAGTGCAGAGAAGATTCATATTCTCAGTGACAGTATTGTTGGCTTGGGTGATGAAGGGTATAGCTATATCGGAATGGATCACTTTGCTCTGCCAAGCGACAGCTTAGTGAAAGCACAAGAAAACGGCTCGTTGCAGCATAACTTCCAAGGTTACTCTACGCATGCTGAAACAGGCTTGATCGGCCTTGGGGTGAGCGCTATCTCTAAGGTGAATCACAGCTTTAGTCAAAACGTGACTAAAATATCTGAGTACAGAGAGCAGTTAGCAAATGATGAATTACCGCTCTACAAAGGACTGATTATGTCGTCTGATGATATCGTTCGATCAGACCTTATTCAGCGGATTATGTGCGGTGAATTTATTAGCAAGGCTGCATTTGGTAACGAACATTTGATTGACTTCGATACATATTTTAAACGAGATTTAGAAAATCTATCTCAGTTTGTCAAAGATGACTTGGTGCTGTTAAACAATGACGGCATCCAAGTGACCGAACTTGGTCGCGTATTTTTAAGAAATATTGCGATGACGTTTGATCATTATTTGGCAAGAGGAGAACAACAGAATGTTGAAATACCTCGATACAGTAAAACAGTATAAATAAAAACGAGCGGTTATGGATCAGGGAATAAGACTAGCTACGATTAGCGACTTGAAACGTGGTGAATGTGCGCTTGGAAAGTTGTGTTTACCAGTAGGTGTGAATCCTGCTCAGATGGCATCGCTAGAAGAAATTGTTGATGCGGGAAGGGTTTACCATGAAGGTGAACGCGTCTACTCAGAAGGTCAAAATTTTTAGTATGTCTATGCGGTTAAATCAGGCATGTTCAAAACTGTGCTCAATGATGGCCAAGGTTCGGAGCATATCGCAAGCTTCCATCTTCCAGGTGAACTTTTCGGACTAGATGCGCTGCACCAAAATTCGCATCCCTCTAGTGTGATTGCGCTTGGGACATCTAGCCTTTGTGCTATCAAATATTTGAAGCTCGAACGACTTGCGTTGCAAATTCCTGGCTTACAACACCACTTGCTCTCAGTACTCGTAAAGAAGTGCAAAGCGGGCACGAAAAACAACAATAACACGCGGCTGATCAGAAGCTTGCAACCTTCTTGTTTACTTTATCTGCTCGTTACAAAGAACGCGGATATTCTGATACGCGCTTTAATTTAATGGTGCCACGTAGAGATATCGCTAATCATCTTAATCTTGCTCCGGAAACCATCAGTCGTTTGTTCAAACGCTTCCAGCGAGACGGGTTGATTGATGTGAAGCGAACCGATTTGCAGATTCTTGATTTACCAGCACTCGGTGTGCTCGGCGGCTGCAACCAAATGTGCGTCTAAGCTCTGTTTCATTTGAACCAATGCTTTATCATTAAGTCTTAGGACATTTGGTATCGCATTGGTAATGAGAATGCAGCATCTCATTTTTATTTTACTTCTTCTAATTTCCTCAATCTCACGGGCCGATTTCGTAGCAGCGCCTGATTTTCATCTTAAAGAATTAGCTAACGACACGATGCATCGGTTGAGTGATTACCGTGGTACGGTTATCTATCTCGATTTTTGGGCGTCGTGGTGTGGGCCTTGCCGACAATCGCTACCGGCGCTAGATCGCTTGCAAAAGGAATTCTCACCAGACGACTTTCAAGTGATTGCGATTAACTTAGATGAAGACTCAGCTGAGGCGCTTGGATTTCTAGCGGATTATCCGGTTGACTATACCGTACTGACAGAAAAAACAGGAAAGACACAGCGGGCATATCACTTGGTCGGTTTACCTTCCTCGTTTCTTATAGATCAACGAGGAGAGGTGATTGGTTCGTTTCAGGGTTTCAAGCCTGATCACATTCCGAAAGTAAAAAGAGCGGTGAACTATCTCTTAGAGGAATGATCCTTACGATACTGCGAAGGACTTCGTTCACTCCAGCGCTTAAAGGCATGATTAAACGCGGCGGCTTCTTGGTAACCCAGTTTCAGAGCGATTAGCTCAATACTTAATTGTGACTCGCTTAACCAGCGTTTTGCTTTCTCGAATCTCACTTCATCCAACACGTTCTGAAAGCTGCTATCTTCGTCGCTTAACTTTCTGCGTAAAGTTCGTTCTGACATACCAAAGGTTTGAGCAGCTTCCTTGGCTTTAGGAATGTCATAACTAAACATCAAAAGATAGTTCTTCAATGCATCAGTGAGCGTTTCTTCTTTTTGACTTGATTCGAACAGAATCTGCTCGCATTGCTCACGATACATGTCGAATGCGTTTTTATTCGCTTGAGGGAAGGGCTGTTTCAGTAGCGCGGTTGGAATCAGTATGCGATTGCTTTGCATGCCAAACAACACTCGGCAGCCGAAAGCTTTTTCAAACTTAATACGATCTTGTTTTTTTGGCGTGACAGTCAGGTGAACTTCAACGATTTGAAAATCGATTCCGTTCATCATATAGATGTCACGGACGAGCTTCGCGCATCCTGCCATGTCGCGGTACAAAACAAATTCGCGCACATCTTCGGGAAGCATTGCGGGGTCGAAACGTAGTGACGAGTTATCAGTCGCCAAAGAAAAACTCATTTCGCCGAACATATAGCCCATAGATTGGTAGCGAATACCCATCTGGCAAGATTCATAGCCATCTTTACAGCTGCTAAGTAACATTGCGAATGGGCCGTAGCCAGCAGGCCCAAGGAAAGGACCGATTTCGAGGGCGATGAGAGGGTCGGGATTTAATTTGACTAAGTCTTGATAGACTTCAAGCTCTTTGCTGCGTGTGATGCGCGCTTGCGGATCGATACGATCGACGTTTAGTCCGTTGCTATTTAAAACAGCATCGCTGTCAAAACCCAGAGACTTAAAAAGCTGTGCGGTATACGATAACCCTAATACTGATCTCGTTGGCATAATCTTATTATTTGGCCAAATTTATCAACTTGAAGCGCAGCTTACCATAGAGGGGCTAGGAGCTGTCTACTAGGATGCGTGCGAAAAGTACAAAATAAATACAAATAAACTGTTCCATAAGGAAGATAATGTGAAGAAGGTAATCATTTTTCTCGCTGCTGTGTTAATTGTTTTGATGGGAGCGAATGCCCTATTTTTAGAAAAGCGTGTTGAGTTTAGGGCGTGGGCACTCAACATGGAGGCCGAAAAAGCTGGTCTCGTTCACGAAACAATTGAAGTAAACGGTCAGCAAGTCACCTTATACGATAATAACGCTGATGCCCCAGTTCTAGTAATGTTGCATGGTTTTAGTGGTAGTAAAACGAATTGGTTGCGTCTAGCGCAGCAGTTCGGTTCGACGTATCGTGTGATTGTTCCAGATCTAATGGGGCATGGTGAAAACAAGCAAGATCTGAACGCGAGTTACCATATTGCTGATCAAGTTGCGTTTGTGAATGCTTTGATGGCGAAGCTAGATATCAAGAAGTTCCATTTGGTGGGCAATTCTATGGGTGGCGCTATCTCATCACTTTACGCAGCCCGTCATCCAGATCAAGTGTTATCGGTTACCTTAATCAGTCCAGCAGGTGTGCATACTCAGCCTTCGCAGATGGACGAAATTCTCGAGCAAGGGAGCAATCCTTTGATCGCAAAAACTGAACAAGACTTTTATCGGGTCTTAGAGTTTGTCATGGAAGTGAAGCCATTTATTCCCGATGCGATTGCAAAAGCGGAGGCTGAAATAGCGGTGTCTCGACTAGCGATCAACGAAAAGATTTTTAAAGACATTCGTTCAGACCTCACTAAAGGCTTAGACAAAGAATTCGTTAATATCACCGCGCCAACCCTAATCATTTGGGGAGAAGGAGATAAGGTGATTAGTGCCAAGAATATTGATGAATATGCGGCGCTGGTGAAGAACTCTAAGAAGGTTGTATTGCCTGGTATTGGTCACTTAGCAATGGTTGAAACACCAGAAAAAACAGCTGAACTAATGCGAGACTTTATCGGTAGCTAGACTCAAGCATTGATGAAATGAAGCCGCTATTGGGAAACTAGTAGCGGCTTTTTTTGTTTTGTGAGTGTTGTCTACGGTTAGGCATAAGTGGTTGTTGTTTTTAGAGGGTAACATCAGGCTCATTCTTCTGTTCCTGTCGGCGCTGGCCGACGGCAAGTCAGGGTCTTTGTTTCGCCAAAGACCCCAACACCCCAAAGGCGACCCGGATCGCTTACGCGCTCAACGCGATTATCCCTTCGTTCCATTGCGTCATTCCGGACAGCGAAGCGCGACAAGGTGAATTGCGCAACGCGCAAGAGAGGGAGCCCTGGGGTATCCGGAATCTACTTTGCGAATGCATGAAAATAGACAAGAGCAGACCTTGGCGGCTCTCTGAACACAATGCCCGCTTCAATAGGAAAGCGGACCTTCAGTCAGGAAAGAAATCTTGGTTTGCGGGCATTCACTTTCATGAGAAAGCGGTCATTCCAATTTGGTAGAAATACCTCCTAAACCGTCATTAGAGATCGGTTTAGTATTTGGCCGAGTTTTCTGGTCTAACTTTGACCTAGTTCAATTACCTAAACAGACATTGCAGACCTGAAAATCGCTTGTTTTTCGATGTGTGCTTAAAGATAGAAGCGCACTAAATGACTGAAGCTCAATGTTAGTAATAACAAAATGATCTTATCACCTGAGTACTTTTGATACTAAGGCATTCATAGTCGACTAAACTGACATAGACCGCTGATTAATATTCGGATTGTGGAGGAATACTATGTCTTGCTCAAACACTTCATCCCACCCTGATCACATTCATGGCCCAAACTGTGGACATACTGCGATTCGTCATGGCGATCATATCGACTATATTCATGACGGGCATCTACACCACCTTCATGAAGATCACTACGATGAACATACCATCGAGGTTAGTGACGCTAATCCAGATGGGTGTAAGCCTTTACACTCCTGCGGAGATCATGTTCATGGTCCAGGTTGTGGCCACGAAGCGGTGCCTCATGGAGATCACATAGATTATTTAGTGGATGGCAGGTTACACCACGTGCACAACGGGCATTGTGATGATCATGGTCCTATAGAACTGGTATAGATAGAGTCACAACGCTTCTTTAATTTGAATTGCTGAGTCATGGCGACTAGTGCTCCACTAGTTGCATAATTAGGCCAGTAAACTTATATTCAGTACCGCATTGGTTCACGCCTACTAAATAGATGCCTTAGGGTATCTACAGGTTGTGCTAAGAGGAAATCTGGTGAGAATCCAGAACTGACGCGCAGCGGTAATAGGGAACGAAAGCGACACGATTGGTATCTCATATAGATTAAGATCAGGCACTGGAAAGAGCTCCGGGAAGCCGTCGCCGTAGAAAACTAAGCTCAGCTTATTTGCCCTTAAGTCCGAAGACCTGCCAACGCAGTTCATCCACAAACTATTGGGTGAACTTTCATGCCTTCGCGATCATGAGGTATAGAAAGACAGGTTTTAGTTGCCTTAAGCAAGCTTAGTGTTACCGCTTATCTTGCCTCCTGTAGTTTCTTCTTTTTTCGCAAAGGACCGTTTACCGAGTTCAATTTGCGTTGTAAAGAAATATGCCGAACCATGAAGAAATCAAATGCCCCCGTTGTGGATCACCCTTTGAATGTAAAATGGGATCAATCACAATTTGCCACTGTAGCGATGTCCACTTATCTAGAGAACAAATGGCGTTTATTTTGGAACATTGGCAAGGCTGCTTGTGCCATGCGTGTTTGCTTGAGATTAAAACATTGTTACCAGAGAACCCTTCCTATAGGGCAAGGGCGTTGAACTGAACTGTCCAATTCCTAAATTGCTATTCGTCGTTCTCTAGGCGCGTATTCAAAAACATCGGAGTAGCAATTTGCTTCGTTAAGGCCTTTGGATTCAAGTTTATCGATAGTGCCGTATACCATTTGGGGCGATCCGCATAGATAAACCTTGGTATTGTCGAGGTCTTCAAAATCATGCTCAATCACCTCATAGATATAACCGGAGCGGCCATTCCATTCACTATTTTCTGTTTCTAAGATCGGCGTAAAGGTGAGGTTCTTATGTTGTTTTGCCCAGCCTTGAAATTGGTTTAGCAGATAGAAGTCGTCGATATGTCTATTCGACCAATAGATATTGATCAGTGCTTTAGGTTGTCTTGTAAGAGCCTCTTCGGTTAAGCATTTAATCTTCGCGATACCTGATCCCGAGGCGATCAATAGATGCCTTTGATTAAGGTTGGTTTGCAAAAAAGCCTGCCCCATCGGTAAGGTCACGGACACTGATGCCCCATCGATAAGACATTTTGTAAGGTGTTTCAATATTCTACCGGCTAACTCACTACCATTCTGAATATACAGTTGTATTCGACGAGCTTGGTTTGGGTCGCAACGATTCGCAATGGTATAAAAAAACGCTTGTGGTTCTCCATCATCATTTAGATCGAGTTCCAGCTGCAGATACTGCCCTGCATGATAATTCAGCGAGGTGCCGACGGGAGAAAGTAATTCAATCTCTAGGGTATCTTTGGTCAAGGGTTCTGCGCTCAAGACCTGACATTCGTGCGTAACTTTATTCGCAACTTTGTTCATATCAAAGCCATCATTACTATTTCAATAATCGAGTTCTAGCAAGTTTAGAGGACTTTTATGATGAGTAAAAATGGTATATTTTCACGTACCGATTAATATTTCTCATGCATGATGTTTGCTGAACTTAACGATGATTGAACGTACTCACCTTAGAATTCTGCACGCCGTTGAACAGAACGGATCATTAACGGCGGCTGCTAAAGCGCTTTGCGTGACGCAATCCGCTTTAAGTCACACGATGCGAAAGCTGGAAGATAATCTCGGCGCCGAAATTTGGTTTCGAGAAGGGCGCAGTTTGCGTCTCACTCAGTCAGGTCGTTATCTATTAAATATCGCGAATCGCGTGCTTCCCTTGCTAGATCATGCTGAAGAAAAGCTCAAGCAAATGGCGCAAGGTGAGCGAGGCACATTGCGAATTGGTATGGAATGCCATCCTTGTTATCAATGGTTGTTAAAAATCGTTTCTCCGTTCTTGGATGCGTGGCCAGATGTGGATGTAGATGTAAAACAGAAGTTCCAGTTTGGTGGTGTCGGCGCACTGTTAGATTACGAAATTGATCTATTGGTGACGCCAGATCCGTTTTATAAAAGCGGCCTAAATTTCACCCCTGTATTTGATTATGAGCAGGTCTTGGTTGTGCCTCGGGGGCACGATTTAGTTGGATGCCAATATGCAGAAGCAGAAGATTTAAGAGACCAGGTTTTACTGACCTATCCGGTCGCCACTGATCGACTCGATATTTATAGCCAGTTCCTTAATCCGGCGGGTGTCGTGCCCAGACTTCACAAAACCAGTGAGACGACCGAGATCATGTTACAGATGGTCGCTTGTGGGCGCGGTGTGGCTGCTCTGCCACGTTGGTTAGCAGAGGAGTATTGTAAAAAGCTTCCTTTAAGTGTGGTGCGTTTAGGTAGAGAGGGCATTGCCAAGCAGATATTCGTGGGGACGCGTGAAAGTGATGGCGATATTAAGTATCTCAATGCATTTATTGAAATGGCACGTGGCTACGAATATCCGATATCAACCGGTAAAACCTAGGTTTTTCGCTAGGTTCTATCCTCTCGCTCCAATTAAGTATGATAAAAACTCATAAAATAATGAAATAAAATCAATTTTATTCATGATTTGATCTGGGTATAACTATATACAGTTTTAAATGCGGCATAGCATGTATACGGGAGGTCAGGTCACCATGAGTAAAGGGTTTACATACACAATTAAGACAATTCAGTTTGATGAACACTATCGTCCATCAGACGGTACTCGAATCACAACTAATTTCGCAAACCTGGCGAGAGGTGAAAGCCGTAAAGAGAATCTGCGAAACGCCTTGAGAATGGTGGATAGCCGATTCAACGCTCTCGCTAATTGGGACAACCCAAAAGGTGATCGCTATTCAGTTGACTTGGAGATTGTATCGGTCGACATGGATATCGAAGGAAATGGTGAAAAATTTCCATCGATAGAAATTCTCAAGACTTATGTTGTTGACCGCCTTACGAATAAGAGAATTGAAGGCATTGTAGGGAATAACTTCTCATCTTACGTTCGGGATTATGATTTTAGCGTGCTGCTTTTGGATCATAATAAAGACCAGGATCATTTTAGTATTCCTGATAACTTTGGCGATCTACATGGCAATCTATTCAAAGATTTTATCTGCTCTGATACTTACAAAAAGAACTTTAACAAGCTGCCTGTTATCTGTCTGAGTGTGTCTGATAATAAAATTTATCAACGTACAGAAAACGGTCATCCTGTCTTAGGCATTGAATACTTACCAAACGAATCTTCTTTGACTGAACAATACTTCAAAAAGATGGGCTTTGAAGTGCGTTATTTTATGCCACCAAACAGTGTCGCGCCGCTTGCGTTCTACTTCTTTGGCGATTTGCTTAGCGATTACACCAATCTAGAGTTGATCAGTACCATCAGTACGATGGAGACCTTCCAGAAAATCTATCGGCCTGAAATCTACAACGCTAACGCGGTGGCGGGTAATCACTATCAGCCAAAATTGAAGCATTCAGATCATTCCTTAACGCAAATTGTTTATGACAGACAGGAACGTAGTCAGTTAGCCATCAAGCAAGGGAAGTTTGCTGAGGAGAATTTTATAAAGCCCTACCAGAATGTTCTAGAAAAATGGTCGGCAAACTTTTCCCCATCAAACGATGTTTTACAAAACCTAGCCTCGTGATTGGCCTAAAAAGACGGAAATTCATGATGAAAAAATTATTACCTACTTCGACGGCTGGTAGCTTACCCAAGCCTTCATGGTTAGCGGAACCTGAAAAACTCTGGTCACCATGGAAGTTGGAGGGAGAGGACTTAGTCTCCGGTAAACAAGATGCACTTCGCGTTACCTTGCAGGAGCAAGAAAATGCAGGAATAGATATCGTGAGTGATGGTGAGCAAACGCGTCAGCATTTTGTAACGACTTTCATAGAGAGCCTGAGCGGCGTTGATTTTGATAAGCGCAAAACGGTTAGGATTCGAAATCGCTATGACGCGAGTGTGCCGACTGTTGTTGGTCCAGTGAGTCGCCAGAAAGGAGTGTTTGTTGAAGATGCGAAGTTCTTACGCAAACAAACCAAACAGCCAATAAAGTGGGCGCTTCCCGGTCCTATGACGATGGTGGACACGCTTTACGATGAGCACTACAAGAGCCGTGAAAAACTGGCTTGGGAATTCGCCATTGCCTTAAACAAAGAGGCTAAGGAACTCGAAGCGGCTGGTGTTGATATTATCCAGTTTGATGAGCCTGCATTTAACGTCTTCATTGATGAGGTCAACGAATGGGGCATTAAGTGTTTAGAGCGGGCGATTGAAGGTCTGAAATGCGAGACCGCTGTACACATTTGTTATGGCTATGGCATTAAAGCCAATACAGACTGGAAGAAGACTTTAGGTTCGGAGTGGCGACAGTATGAAGAGACATTTCCATCGATACGAGAATCTAATATCGATATTGTTTCGTTAGAGTGCCATAACGGTCGCGTACCGGTTGAGGTTCTTGAACTTATTCGAGGCAAGAAAGTGATGGTCGGTGCCATTGATGTAGCAAATGAAACTATCGAAACGCCCGAAGAGGTCGCTGAGACTTTGCGAGGCGCTTTGAAATATGTCGATGCAGATAAGCTCTATCCGTGCACCAATTGTGGCATGGCCCCATTATCCCGAAAAATTGCAAGAGGAAAACTTGAAGCCTTACGCGCTGGTGCCGATATCGTCAGACGAGAATTGGCCGCTTAAAAGTCAAAACAATTGTGAGCAAACCTAGATAAACCACTCAAAGCAGAAGTAGTCACTGATGAGTATCATTGAATTTTTAACACAAAACTTTCCCACCTTTTTAGCCTTGTTAGCGACAGGAGTATTTGCTGGTATCCTTGCCGGATTATTAGGCGTTGGTGGCGGAATCGTCATCGTACCTGTATTGTTTTTCTTGTTTCAGAGCTTTGGCGTCAGTCCCGAGTCTTCCATGGTAGTGGCAACTGCCACCTCACTGGCGACGATCGTGCCTACTTCAATCAGCTCCATTCGGTCTCATCACAGTAAAGGTTACGTAGATTTTGGTCTGCTAAAACGTTGGGCCATATTCATCTTCGTTGGTGTGTTGGTGGGCAGCTGGCTAGTTACGCGCGTCGATGGTACGTGGTTGACAATGCTATTTGGTGTGATCGCGACCTTATCCGCGCTCAATATGTTATTTAGAACAGGAAAGTCAGCGTTATTTACAAGTTTGCCGGGCAAAGCTGGACAATCAGTGATGGGGACGTCCGTTGGGTTTTTTAGTTCCATGGTTGGTATCGGTGGCGGGACAATATCTGTTCCTTTGCTTACGCTATACAATTATCCAGCCCACAAGGCGGTTGGTACGGCTGCGGCGATTGGTCTTATCATATCTTTGCCAGGCGCGTTAACGATGCTGTTATTGGGAACCACACCAAGCGATGCTCCTGTCGGTACATATGGTCTCGTGAATTTGATTGGTTTCATCTGTATTGTTCCGCTTACTGTTTTCTTTGCACCAATTGGCGCATCGCTTGCCGCGAAACTGGATGCGGCTAAACTGAAAAAAGTATTTGCTGTTGTATTGCTTATTACAGGTATTCGAATGTTAGTTCAGTTGGCGCTGTAAATGATGTTTGGCTGATAGTTGCCTAAAAAGTTGATGGATAATAATGAACGATTCAATTTTCGAAAAACGTAAGGAACTCTCCCTTACACGTATTACTAAAGCGGTTTTTCCTGACACGACAAATCATCACGATACGTTGTTTGGTGGCACAGCAATGCAATGGATGGACGAAGCTTCATTCATTTCTGCCACCCGCTTTTCACGCAAACGTCTAGTCACGGTTAGCAGCGACCGAATCGACTTTGAGCATCCTGTACCGGCTGGAAGTGTGGTCGAACTTATTGCTTCAGTCGCAGACGTGGGGCGAACGAGCTTAACAGTACGGGTTGAAATGTGGGTTGAGAGTATGTATCACGATGGCAGAACCAAGGCCATCAGTGGCGTGTTTAAGTTTGTAGCGGTCGATCAAAATATGCAGCCCACGCCAGTAATGGAATTTACTGATTGATATCTTACTGTTGCTATGCGAGCTAAGTAGAATAGAATGATATGTTATATCGTAACTATATTGATTCTCGTTGCGATGATAGTAAATACATATCAGAGGGAGTTAAGGTTTAATATCGGCTATGGATGGTTTCCTCATTAAGAAAAATGAATAAAAAATGCGACGTAACAGAATCACTTTTAATAAGCTGCTCATTGGTCGAATTCAAGTATCTTTCGGTTTTATTGGTCTCATAAGCTTGCTTTGGTACAGTGTCAGCTCTACATCACCATCAGCTTCTACCACTAATCAACGCATCATTCCTATTGAGCTCATCGATCAAAAACAGGATTCAACAAATAATCATCTCCCTCAAAAATCGCAAGAAAAACGGTTTCGAGACCAGCGTTACACAGTAGTGGAAGGCGATACCCTAGAGGCGATATTCAAGCGAAAGCAGCTCTCTATCAACGAGCTATATGAAATTATAGAGGCTGATGAACCGTATTTAGAGCTGGATGTTTTACAACCAGGGGATCAACTGATTTTTCGTATCGAGCGTGAAGACAATCGACTCGAAGCCTTGTCTCGCATCGTTGATCCAAGTAAGACAGTTACGTATCAATACAATAACGATGATTTCATATACCAAGAAGAGCTTACTCCAACAGACAAAATTGCCGAGGTGACACGTGGGCAGATAGACGGCAGTTTTTATGTTTCGGCCTCATCTTCAGGTCTAACCGATAACGGTGTTATGACGATTACTCAGCTTCTCAAAAGCTCCCTCAACTTTAGACGAGACCTACGAGCTGGTGACCACTTTCAAGTCATCATGGAACGCGAGACTGTTGAAGGAAAGACGATCGGTAAAGATCGATTGCTTGCTGCACGCGTTCTATCTAGGGGGAAAGAATTTGGCGCCTACCTACACAGTGATGGCTCATACTACAACGCACAGGGCGAAAGCTTAGTACCCGCACTTTTACGTTATCCAACAAAAAAGAAATATCGCATAAGCTCGCATTTCAACCCTCGACGAGTCCACCCTGTTACCGGAAGGGTGAAGCCTCATAATGGGGTCGATTTTGCGATGCCAACTGGCACGCCGATACTTTCTACAGGACATGGTCGTGTCACCCGTGTTGCCTCCCATCGCTACGCAGGTAAATATATTGATATAGATGAGTTTGGCCCTTACTCGACACGATTTCTTCATCTTAGCAAGATACTGGTAAAGAAAGGTCAGCAGGTTGAACGTGGTCAAGTCATTGCTCTTTCTGGAAATACAGGTCGCTCTACTGGTCCTCATTTACATTATGAGTTGCACATCAAAGGTCGGCCAGTTAATCCAATGACCGCAGATATTCCTATGCTTAAATCGATTCCCAATAGCGAGATCAAAGACTTTCATTTATATGTTGCGGATATGCGAGATTTAATGCTTAGCGAAGAAAAAGTTGTGTATCTAGATGAGCAAACAACGGATAAACATAAACAAGAAACTCATCAATACAACTCAGCGAAGAGTTCGAAGGAGCCCCCTGTGATTTCATCTTCGGCGAGTTAGGATTTTTGTTAGTGAAAAGGGATCTAGCTAGCTATCTTCAGAAGATTAAGCGCTTGCCAGTAGCGCTATTGATCCTGTTAGTAAAGTTTTATCAATTATTTATTAGCCCCATTATTGGTCCTCGTTGTCGTTTTACGCCAACTTGTTCAGAATATGCCGTCGAAGCTCTAAAAACTCATGGCGCGCTTAAAGGAGTTTGGTTAACAATAAACCGGCTGTCTCGGTGCCATACTATGCATCCTGGCGGTCACGACCCGGTGCCGCCATGTTGTTCGACTAAGAAGCTATCAAACTTCGATAAGAGCTAAGGTCGCTCTTTAACGGCAACTAAGGATTTGGACGGGGTTCTGGAATCAAAAGACTTTGGTCTCGCTACGTAACACACTAAGGGTAATCTATGGGTACCCAACATAATTTAAAACTAGTAAGGGTATTAAACGAAAGATGAATGAATACAAAATAGTCATACAAGAGAAAGAGCATGGCTATGTGGTAGAAGGCAAAGATATTTGCTTTGAGGTAGCAATTTCTTCAGAAGGTGGCAGGAGACAGATTTCCTCGGTCTCAGGGTATGCGAATGCAGACGATGACGACGCAGTCGACATTAGACGAGATGATGCTTTAAAAGTTACGAAGTTCATTCAGCAATTAGATCCTGACCTCATACTAAATGAGCTTGTTAGAGGCGGTTGGGACCAAACAGAAAATGAAGGCTCGGAGCTTGGTTGGTGGCAAACTGCTTAGCGATGAAATAAGCGTATAAACACAAGGCAAAAATGTTTGCTTTCTCATCCTTTGCAATGAATCGCATTGTATTAGCGCTGGTCTGATTTTCCTGGTGAGGATGTTTGGAGCTAGTGGGACGGAAAGCGATGATTCAAGCCTCCCTCAAAAGTCTGCTATCCGAACAAAGGTAATGTTCAGAGTTAAACTTTGATGCCAGATCTTAAGGTCCGTTATTGTCTATGTTCGGAAGTTAGGAAATGCCAGATACAGTTGTTTGACGGACTCGGTGGCCACTATATGGTTCCTTTAGGTGGCCAACATATGGTTCCCACACCACCTTCTTACAATTTGTTTTACTTGCCTGAATATCAATGCAGCATTGTTTGTTTTGTTAGCTTAGTTCAACGCAGTGATGAAGAATTTGTTACACTCTGCGCCCTCATTTTTATGGCTTGTATGAGCTAGTTCAGTCTGGCTTATTCAAACAAACCTTCAATTTTTAAATTTTTAACTACACTTACGCTCTAGCTATTCGATTGCTTTTAGACGTATGGAGCATCCATGCTGCGTTATTTATTCATCATTGCTGTCATTGTTGTCTTGCCTTCTTGTGCTTTGATTGGGCAGAAACAGCAGGTCGTTGAACCTGAGGTGAAAGTTGTTGAAAAAGTGGTGGTCAAGGAAGTACCTGCACCATGCCCGGTATGTCCAGAGTTAAAACCTCAGCCTGTATTAGAAAAAACGCTAGAATGCCCTAGCCCAAAGCAAGACGTTTCGCAGATACAGCCTGTTAAATCGTTACATCACACCAGCCTGCCAATTATTGGTGAGGTGGAGTGGGTTTCCGTGAATGCAAAACGTAATCGATTTAAAGCACGTATTGATACCGGAGCTGCGACAAGTTCGATCCATGCGGAAGATATTCAATTATTTGAGCGAGATGGGCACACGTGGGCCTCTTTTAATATCCATCCTTTCAAAAAGTCGAAGCCTGTAAGAGTCAAAGCACCTATCACGCGTGAATCTAAGATCAAGCAACATGATCGAGCATCTGATGAACGTTACGTGGTCGAGCTGACGCTCACTATGGGCGATATTAAAATGAAGACAGAGGTGAATTTGAATGATCGTTCAGAATTCAGATACCCTTTGTTGGTCGGTCGTAGCTTTCTTGAAGGCAATGTGCTCGTTGATACCAGTCAACGTTATATGGTGCTCGATTAGGTGCTCTTATGAACTCCCGGCTTCAAATTGCGTTCGTCATCAGTGTACTTATTATTTTGGGTCTCGGCGCGGTCGCCTATAAAAACCAAGTGCTCTCGTTTCCGCTCACGACGAATCAAGACCAAGAAGTATGGTCTGTCGAAATAAAGCTCTCGTTTGAAGCCACTGAAGAATCTGTTCGATTGTTTATCAATGCTGCAGATAAAAACCCTTACCGTCGTACCTTAGTCACTCAAAAATTTGGTCCCTTCCAGTCGCAAAAGAATAACTCAGAAAACGGTTATGAATCAGTTCTGCTTGAAGGGAAAATGAATCTAGGTAAGCAAGAAGCTGCGATTCGTTATGTTACGTGGTTTTTGAATAATGATAATTACACGAGACCGTCACCAAGCGAGCTCAGTCTCCCAACATTTCTCGTGAGTGAAAAACAGGCGGTTGATGCGATTACAAGGTCGCTTGAACAGTATCGTTCACCCAAAGGAAAAGCGCTGGCTTTGTTAGATATGATGAATACTGATGAGCCGAGCATGCTGGTTCTATTAGGTGAGAACGCACGCTTAAGTAAGCGCATAGAGCTTGCGCAAAAATTACTAGCTTACTCGGGTGTACATAGCAAAACTGCACAAGGCTTGATGCTGCGTGATCGCAAACGCAACACGCCTATTCAGCAATTTTTAAGGGTTTACGAACAGGACGCGTGGCATACCATCGATGCCTTAGAAGAGTATGTAATTCAGCCTAACCGACTAATTTTGTTCCAAGAGGGCGATGAGCCGCTTATTGAAATTTACGGAGGTCGAAATGCGGAACTTCGTTTTTCAATGCTCAGAGAGTATCGCAATGCGCTTGCCACGTCGGTAGAGAGTCAAGGGATCGCAGATAGCTTGTTTATCGACTTTTCAATTTATTCTTTACCGATTTCTGAGCAAAGCACTTTTAAGTTGCTATTGATTATTCCCTTGGGCGCTTTGGTTGTTGTTATTTTTCGAAATCTAATCGGCATCAGAACGTCCGGGACGTTTATGCCGGTATTAATAGCCATGGTGTTTTTGCAGACTGAGCTCATTGTCGGGCTGACGCTGTTTGTCTTGGTGATTAGCATTGGCTTGTTACTTCGATCTTGGCTAAGCCGTCTGAATTTACTGCTGGTGCCAAGAATCGCGTCAGTACTTGTGTTTGTGATTATTATTTTTGCAGCTATTGGTATTGCGAGTCATAAACTTGGTATCCCATGGGGGCTTAAAGTGACGTTTTTCCCTATGATAATTACCGCATGGACGGTTGAGCGTCTTTCTATTCTTTGGGAAGAAGAAGGTCCAAGAGAAGTCGGGATTCAAGGCTTAGGTAGTTTGCTCACGGCAGTAGTGAGCTATATTTTGATGAGTAATACCTACGTTGCAGATTTTGTTTTCTTATATCCCGAAAGCTTATTACTAGTATTGGCGGCGATTTTAGCGATAGGAAATTACAACGGCTATCGCTTAAGTGATTTAAGACGCTTTAAATCGATTTTGGAACATCGTTGATCATGTTTGGTTTTGCCAGCCCTAAACGTCTAAAACAATGCGGCATCATCGGAATGAACCGCCGCAATGTCCAGCTGATTGCAGAGAACAACCCTCGCCAATTGTATCCCCTTGTCGACAATAAGTTGAAAACCAAACAACTTTGTCTGAAGTCTGGTATTGCGACGCCTGACCTACTTGCCGTGTTCCGCGCGCAATATGAGTTACGAAGTTTGGAACCAACATTAAAAGGGCTCGAGGGTTTCGTTATCAAACCTGCGCAGGGCAGTGGTGGTAAAGGAATTTTGGTAATTATTGATCGTAGAGGCGATCACTTCATCCGTACAGATGGCTCTGAAATTGATAGTAATCATGTACATCGTCATATCTCCAATATTCTAAGTGGTCTTTATAGCTTGGGCGGACGAAATGATGTGGCCATTGTCGAATCTCTAGTTCAATTTGATCCGTGCTTTGAAGGTATGAGCTATAAGGGCGTCCCGGATATTCGTGTGATCGTTTACAAGGGCTATCCGGTGATGGCGATGACGAGATTGTCCACGCACTCGTCTCACGGCAAGGCTAACTTGCATCAAGGGGCTGTTGGTGTTGGTTTATCCATCCGTAATGGCAGTACGTTGCGTGCAGTTATGCGCGACAACCCAGTGACCTTTCACCCTGATACAGGCAAAGATCTCACGAAGCTTAATATTCCGCGATGGGATGACTTGCTGGCTTTGTCGGCGCGTTGCTATGAAATCACGAATCTTGGTTATTTGGGTGTCGACCTAGTCTTAGACAAAGACTTAGGCCCCTTGCTGATGGAGTTGAATGCGCGACCAGGTCTAGCTATTCAATTGGCCAACGGACAAGGCTTGCTGCCACGCATTAATGCCGTTAATGCGATATCTGCGCGCTACGATCATTCTATATCTGAGAGAGTGTTATTCAGTCAGAATGAATTCGATACCTAGCCAACGTACTATCCCTGGAGGCTTAACAGATTTTGTTAGGACGCTTTAGGGATTTGTTGCGTGACGCAATGAATATTACCGCCGCCTAATAATATTTCCCGTCCACCTTTTATTCCCGTGACCTGATAATCAGGAAACGCCTGTTGAAGAACTTCAGCGGCTTGAGCATCTGTTTTTGGATCTAACAACGGGAAAATGATTTGTTGGTTGGTGATTAGAAAATTGGCATAACTTGCTGCAAGTCGCACGCCTTCATAACGAGATTCATGCGGCTCGGCGTCGAAGCTATCCGCTTCTTCTCCACTCATAAATAAGGGGCCGGGCATTGTGATTTTACGGATCGTTATGGTCCGACCTTGTGCATCAGGATGAGAGTTGAGAGCACGTTCAGCTAGTCGTGAAATCTCATATTGAGGATCAGATGGATCGTCACACCACGTTAAGACTACCTCACCCGGTGCTACGACATGCAGTATGTTATCGATGTGTCCGTTAGTGTCTTCATCGGCATAGAGCCCTAAAGGTAGCCAGAATACAACGTCCACATTTAGGTATTGTTTTAAGTAGGCTTCAATTTGCGCTTTGCTTAGCTCTGGATTACGGCTGGGATGTAACAGGCATTCTTCCGTTGTATAGCATGTGCCTTGTCCGTCGACGTGAATCGCGCCGCCCTCTAAGATGAAAGGAGCTTGATAAACATCAGAGTCAAAGCAATTTGCGAGCTGCTTTGCGACGGCATCATCTTTACTCCAATCGCTATACATTCCCGCTAAATGACCACCCCAGGCATTGAATTTCCATGAGACGGCGCGGCGCTTTCCTTCTTGGTTGATAAGAAAACTACAGCCTGTGTCGCGCAACCAAGAGTCGTTATTCTCAATGACAATGACCTGAATATGTTCAGGTAATTGTGCGCGAGCAGACGAAAGGCTACTGGCATTGGCGTAGACATAGACAGGAGTTGTCTTAGCAATCTGCAGTGCAACTTCTACAAATGCCGCCTGAGCCGGCAATGCCTTGGCTCGCCAAGTCTCGAGATTATCGGGCCATATTAAACCTACTGCTTCATGAGGACCTGACTCAGCAGGCATATAGAAAGCATCTTGTTTTGGGGTTTGGCTATCGAGCTTTGCCATGTGCGGATCTCGTGTTGTTATTCGCCTTGATCAGATACATCTAAGTGCTGCAGCGCTGAATAATGCTCTGGACGTCGATCACGATATAAGCCCCAAACGTGACGATCACGTTGCGCCGCACTCAAGTTTAGGCTGTGCGTGATGAATGTTTCGCTTTGGCGGTCGGCACTTACTTGAATCTCGCCCTGATGATCTGTAATAAATGACGAACCATAAAAATCGATGACATTTGTGTTTGTCTCAGCCGATTCTTTTCCGACTCGGTTTGCAGCAATCACCGGAACTTGGTTTGCCGCAGCGTGACCTTGCATTGTGCGACGCCAATGTGGCATCGAATCTAAGTCAGGTTCTTTAGGTTCAGAGCCAATAGCAGTCGGGTATAAAAGTAGTTCAGCGCCGGCTAAAGACATACTTCGTGCAGTTTCTGGGAACCATTGGTCCCAGCAAATACCTACACCAATTTTTGCGTAGCGTGTGTTCCAAACTTTAAAGCCTGTATCGCCAGGCGAAAAATAGTATTTCTCTAAATAGCCATCGCTATCCGGAATATGGGTTTTACGGTACGTGCCTAAAATTTCTCCATCTGCATCGACCATTGCGACAGAGTTAAACAAGACATTACCGGCTTTTTCGTACCAACTAAATGGGATTACAACAGCAAGTTCAGCACAAAGTGCTTGCAGCCATTTGATAGACGGGTTGTCTTTCAGAGCTGTTGCAAGACCGAGATGTTCTAGTTTTATTTCAATACAAAAATATGGCGACTCAAATAATTCTTGAAGTAGAATGATTTGCGCTCCGTCTGCGGCCGCGGCTCGAATCATCTTTTCTAATTTATTCAAATTATCTTGGCGATCCCAACTGCAAGCAATTTGTACTGCAGCGACTTTAACAACTCGATCTTGTGTCATAATTAAACCGTTGATAGCAAAAATTCACGTTCCCAAGAACTAATTACGCGCTTAAAGCCTTCATACTCCGCCCAGCGAGTCCCAATAAAACCATCCACAAACTCTTCGCCTAAGAAGGTTTTGATGTCATCGCAATTTGACATCGCTTCTAGTGCCGCTTCCAAATTTAACGGTAGATAAGGTGCATCTACTTCGTTGTGGCGCCCGACAACAGGGTCTCTCGGCTTAATCTGTTTCATCATGCCTAAGTAGCCACATAACAAGTTGCCCGCGAGTGCCAGGTATGGGTTGGTATCAGAGCCCGGTAAGCGGTTTTCAACACGGCGCGCAGCGGCATTTGCTTGAGGAACTCTTAACCCTACAGTTCTGTTTTCTTCTGCCCACTCAGTATTTACAGGAGCGTTGCCATCTTCACCACTTTGGAAACGGCGATAGCTATTCACGTTTGGCGCAAAAATCGGCATCATTTGTGGGATATATTCTTGAAGGCCGCCAATATAGTGATAAAAGTTTTCAGACGCATCGCCATCTTCATTTGAGAAAATGTTTTTGCCAGTCTTTTTATCGATAATAGATTGGTGAATATGCATCGAACTGCCTGGCTCGCCTTCAATCGGCTTCGCCATAAACGTCGCATCAATTTTGTGTTTCAATGCCGCTTCGCGAACGACTCTCTTAAACACAAATACTTGATCAGCGAGGTGCAAGGCGTCTCCATGGCGGAAGTTGAATTCAAGCTGTGCAGGGCCTTCTTCATGAATAACTGTATCGATATCTAAGTTCATCGATTCACAATAGTCGTAGATATCTTCGATAATTGGATCGAACTCGTTCGCCGCGTCAATGCTGAATGATTGTCTACCAGACTCTTGTCGACCACTTCGACCAACAGGTGGAACCAATGGAAGATCCGGATCCGTGCAGCGCTTAGTAAGGTATAACTCAACCTCAGGTGCAACAATTGGTTGCCAACCTTTCTCATCAAACAAGGCGAGTACTTTCTTCAAAATGGCACGCGGAGATAATGGAAATTCTTTGCCTGCACCATCGAAACAATCGTGAATGATCTGCGCCGAAGGCTCCAATGCCCAAGGAACAGAAAACATCGCACATTCATCTGGTTTTAGAATCATGTCGATATCAGCAGGGTCTAAAAGATTGTAATAGAGCTCGTCATCCGGGTAGTCGCCAGTGGCTGTTTGCAGCATGACAGATTCTGGCAAGCGAATACCTGCCTCTGCGATGAATTTTTCTGTAGGCATTATTTTACCGCGAGCAATACCTGTTTGGTCTGGCGTAATACACTCGACTTCAGTGATATTGTTTTCGGTTAACCAATTGATGATTTTTTGCATGTAATTCGATTAGCGTTGCTGACGTGTTTTACACGCTGCGCCAAAGGCCTCATATAATTTATGTTGAATTGGGTTTTGAGTAACTTGCCACTCAGGGTGCCACTGAAGCGCTAATCCAAATGTAAGTTGTGGAATGCTGAATGCTTCAATAAGACCATCTTCGGCGACTGCTTCAACTTGAAGCCCTTGTCCTAACTCTTTAATTCCTTGGGTATGCAGGGAGTTCACGAGGATATCATTTCGTCCCGTAATCTTGCGCATTATACCGTCTTCGTTGAGCGTGACTGAGTGCGTATCCGCATACTGTTCAGCTAGTGGTGCGTTTTTATCTTCGCGGTGATCATTCATTCCTTCAACTTCGTGAAGGCTTTGATGAAGCGAGCCACCTAACGCAACGTTGATGTCTTGCAAACCACGGCAAACGGCGAACAAAGGCTTGTCTTCTTTAAGCATGTTTTGAATGAGTGCGCGACTAAGATTATCTCGTTGATCATCGTAGTCGAAGTCGGCGTCAATTTTTGACTCACCGTAGAGAGAAGGGTTAACCATTGAGTAGGCGCCTGTTAGAAATACGCCATCTAAGTGCTCTGTCCAATGTGTGATGTCCATGATGTCATTCAGAGCAGGGATCATGATTGGTACGACATCAGCAGCTTCAACGAGAGCACGTAAATACTTGTCTCCCGCGATATGGAATGGATGCGGCGAAATCACTTTAACATCACTAATGACGCCAACGAGCGGTTTTTTACTGGAGGAACCCATAAAATGACCTGTTGTTTGCTTTAATGTACGGAGCATAAAATATTTTTTACACCATGAAAAGCCATTAAGAGATGCAAATACGGTTTTAATCGTCTCTCAAAACGAGTTGTCCATACTTGTTTGACGTTCAAAATAATTTATACTGCGTTCAAAAGATTATACACCTCTGTTGTTCAGATATCTGTACGACATAAACATTTTTGATTGATAGATAAAGGTTGATGGATGCCGATCTCGATACAGTTCACCCAGAGTTATGTTGGTGGTAGCTGGAAAGACAGCCGCAGTGGAAAAACATATGAAGTAGTCGATCCGAGTACTGCAAAATGTATTGCTAGGGTTTCTGACTGCGATGCGCAAGATGCGACGCAAGCCGTTGATGCCGCGCATCAAGCTTTAAATTCATGGCAGAGCAAAACCTCCGTTGAGCGCCATGGCTTGTTGATCAAATGGTTTCAGTTGGTTCAGCAATCTGCGGATATGCTGGCCGAAATTATGACCTTGGAGTCGGGTAAACCGCTTAGTGAATCCTATGCAGAGGTGAATTACGCCGCATCGTATATTGAGTGGTTTGCAGAAGAAGCGAAGCGTGTTTATGGCGATGTGATTCCTGCTGTCAGCCCAGATAAAAAAATGTTGGTGCAGCGTCAAGGTGTTGGTGTTTGTGCAGCCATTACCCCTTGGAATTTTCCCTTAGCGATGATTACCCGAAAGGCCGCTCCAGCGCTTGCTGCCGGGTGCACCATGGTACTGAAACCTGCTGAAGCAACTCCTTTAAGTGCGTTAGCGCTTGCTGACCTTGCAGGCAAGGCAGGTATTCCTGCTGGGGTATTTAATGTTGTCACGGCGAGTCATGGGGTAGATGTCGGTAAGGTATTCTCGCAAGACGCGCGAATCAAAAAGCTTTCTTTCACGGGGTCTACTGCGGTTGGCAAATTACTGTTGAAGCAGTGTGCAGATACGGTTAAACGCGTGTCGATGGAACTTGGCGGCAATGCGCCTTTTATTGTGTTTAATGATGCGGATATTGAACAAGCTGTGGCGGGTGCGATTGCTTCTAAATATAGAAACACCGGTCAAACTTGTGTATGTGCCAATAGATTTTACGTGCAATCAGGTATTTATGATCGTTTTGTCAAGGCTTTAAGTGATGCCGTGAAATCAATGAAAGTCGGGCATGGTTTGGATGAAGGAGTGGTGCAAGGCCCACTTATTAACCAAGCCAGTTTCAATAAGATAGCTGGGCTTGTTCAGGATGCGAAACAAAAAGGGGCAGAGGTTGTCGTTGGCGGCGAGCCGCACTCTCTAGGTGGATTGTTCTATCAACCTACTATCCTTGGCAATATCTCAAGTGACATGGACATCGTTCATCAAGAAATTTTTGGCCCTGTAGCGGCTATTAGCGTGTTTGAAGACGAGGCCGATGTCATCGAAAAAGCCAACAATACGCCATATGGCTTGGCTGCATATTTCTACTCAAAAGATATAGCGCGTGTGTGGCGCGTTTCAGAGGCATTGGAATACGGAATGGTTGGCATCAATGAAGGGGTTATCTCTACTGCCATGGCACCATTTGGCGGTGTTAAAGAGTCTGGTATGGGGAGAGAGGGAAGTCAGTACGGCATGGATGAATATTTGGAACTTAAATACCTCTGCATGGGCGGTTTAAATTAAGGAGTACATGATGCAAAACCAAGAAGTGAGGGATTTTCTTAACCGCTATCCTAAGGTTCAAACCATCGAATTACTGTTGCCTGATCAAAACGGCATTCTTCGAGGTAAACGAATCGAAATTGATCTGCTTGATAAAGTGTACCAAACGGGGTGTTGCCTACCTGCCTCGGTGATGAGTTTAAACAGCCGAGGAGCATCAACTGAAGAAGCGGGTTTGGGTCTTGCACAAGGCGATCGAGATTATGTTTGTAAACCCATTGAGGGCACTTTAGCGATTGTTCCGTGGGTCGAAGATCTCAGCCGTGCGCAAGTGCTCTGTACCATGTTGGAGGATGATGGCTCGCCGATGGATGTTGTACCGCGCAATATCCTCGTTAAAACGAATGAACGTTTTAGCACACTGGGATACAAAGTGGGTATTGCCTTGGAACTTGAGTTCTATTTATTGGATACCGAGAGAACAGAAAATGGCGGGCTGCAGCCACCTAAATCTCCCGCTAGCGGTCATCGAATGAGTTCAACGCAAGTCTATGCAATGCAAGACTTGGCGGATCATAACGACTTTATTGAAGAGGTAATTAGTGCTGCACATATGCAGAATATTCCTGCTGATACGGTCATCGCTGAATATGCACCCGGCCAGTTTGAAGTAAATCTAAACTATGGCGACGATGTCGTGGCTGCTGCAGATCAGGCGCTTCTTTTAAAACGCGTGATTACTTCCATTGCTAAAAAGCGTGGTATGCAAGCCACATTTATGGCGAAGCCGTACCTCGAAGAGGCAGGTAATGGCTTGCATATGCACTTAAGTTTGATGGACGAGTCGGGAACAAATGTGTTCGCGAGTGAACCCCCAACGGATAATCCTTTACTACAATACGCAGTTGCGGGCTTATTAGATATGGCAGATTCATGCCAAGCCTTGTGGAGCCCTAATGTGAATAGCTTTAAGCGTTTAGCTTCTCGCTCCTTTGCGCCTACAAGTAAAACGTGGGGTTACGACAATCGTTCCGTTGCTATGCGTATTCCTTCTGGAAGCCTGTCTTCGACTCGAATCGAGCATCGTATGGCTGGTGCGGATGCAAACCCTTATCTTGCAACGAGTGCGTTGTTAGCGGGTGTGTTTCATGGAATTACCGAAAAGATGACTGCTCCTGAGCCTGTCACAGGTGATGCCTATAAGCAGGACCATCCTTGCGTTGCTGATAACCAAAGAGACTCTTTGAGATTGATGGAATCAGACCCACGCATTAGCGATTGGTTTGGTGCTGAGTTTATTCGCGTGTTTAGCGCAGTGAAATGGGATGATGTAAACATTTTTGAGCAGCAAATTAGTGCCTTAGAGCACGAATTATTACTCCCGTATATCTAAGGTTTCCTTACTTTGATAAAAACGCTCTCCAGCATAATGTGCTCGAGAGCGTTTTTGTTTGTCTTACGCGTTACTCTCTAGAGTAGGCAATACGTTTTATAGGTATTGAGTGTGTAATTTGAGAGCGTGCTTTGAGATTAAGTCACACGAGATTTAGTGCGCAAGATAGAGAAGAACTAGCGGTCGCTAAATAGTTAGACTAAAGCTAGGGCTTAAATGCCTAGCTTATCGCGAAGACCATAATAAAACGCACCGATCGCAGTGTAAGGTACACGGAAGATGCGCCCACCAGGGAAGGGAAGGTGTTTCAAGCTAGCAAAGGTATCAAAGCGCGTCGCATCGCCCTTCAGCGCTTCCGCAATGACCTTGCCTGCTAAATGCGTGGTTGTAACGCCATGACCACTGTAGCCTTGCGCATAGTAGATTGAATCATTGAGTCGGCCGAACTGTGGCAAACGACTCATCGTTAACAAGAAGTCGCCCCCCCATGCATAATCAAATTTGATGCCTTTGAGTTGCGGGAAAGTACGCTCAAGATGTCGACGAAGAAAATGTTCGATTGAATTTGGATCGCCGCCGCCATAGGTGACTCCACCCCCAAACAGTAATCGATTGTCTCCAGTGATACGGTAGTAATCGAGTTTGTAGTTGCAGTCTTCGACACAGTATCCGTTGGGAATGAGAGTGCTTGCGACGGACTCTTCGAGAACTTCGGTCGTGATGATTTGCGTGCCACAAGGCATCGTTTTCGCTGACAACTCCGGTACCAAACCATGCATGTAGGCATTGCCTGCAACAAGAAGATAATCAGCTGTCACACTTCCTTCAGCGGTATGTATTTTAGGGCGACGTGTTCGTTCTATTTTTAATGCGGCAGAGTCTTCATACACAACGCCACCGAGTTGTTCGAACGCCGCTACTTCACCCAGTAACAAATTAAGTGGATGCATATGACCGCCTTTGTGATCTAAGAGGGCGCCTTCATAAACATCAGTATTTATTTCTTTCTGCACTGCATTGCTATCTAACAATTCAAGCTCGGTATGGCCGTAGCGTTCCCATAGCTTTTTCTGTTCTGTTAGCTCGTGCATCTGCTTTGCGTTAAGCGCAGCAAATATGCCACCGGGTTTTAGGTCACAGTCGATATTATATTTTTTGACGCGCTCGCGAATAATGTCGGCACCTTCAAATGCCATAGCGCCAAAGCTATGCCCAGTTGTCTTGCCATAGTTGCGTTCAATGACATCGATATCTCGACTGTAACTATTTACAAGTTGGCCGCCATTGCGACCACTTGCTCCAAACCCAAGGCGTGCGGCTTCAAGTACGACGACCTTGAAGCCTGCTTCGGCGAGGTGTAATGCGCTAGATATGCCAGTGTAGCCACCACCGATAATGCACACGTCTGTATCAATGTTGTCCTTCAGTGCGGGCCTATCATTGCGATCATGACGGGTTGCTGCATAATAGGATTCAGTGTGCTCGGTACGCATATTGGATTACGCCTCGTAGATTACATAGATTTTTTTGCAGTATTTGGGCACCTCCCAGGTACCTGAAAATCCTGCAGGAATGGTAAAAGTGTCGCCAGCTTTAACTGTCTTGCTTTGCCCTGATTCGTCGTGAATGATCGACTCGCCCTCTAGTATGTAGCAGAACTCGTCTTCATCGTAACTAACAGTCCAAGCACCGGCCTGTGCGTCCCAAACGCCGGCATGGAATTTCTCATCGCGAGACGAGAATGCATTCCATACATTTTGATGTGGCGTGCCTTTCACAATTTTTTCCGCATCAGGTAGATAGCTATCTACCTGAATATCGGAAACATCAAGGGACTTTATATCATTGATAGACATAAAAGCCTCTTACTTCATGGTTGGCATATTGAACTCTGCCGCTAAACCGTCTCCTGGCCAACGGATGGTAACGGCTTTGCGCTTGGTATAAAAACGCACGCCTTCTTCGCCGTGAACATGATTCGATCCAAACAATGAACGTTTCCAACCGCCAAATGCGTGGAATGCCATTGGTACAGGGATTGGAACATTCACACCTACCATGCCGACTTGAATGTCATGCGCGAACTTACGTGCGATGCTTCCAGAGCGCGTGTAGATAGATGTGCCGTTGCCGTACTCATGATCATTAATCATTTTGGCTGCGGTCGCATAGTCTGGTACGCGTACGACACATAGTACTGGACCAAAAATTTCTTCTTGGTAGATACGCATGTCGGTAGAAACATTGTCGAATAAACAGCCGTTCATGAAGTAACCATCTTCGTGACCTTCTACTGTATGCTCGCGACCATCAACAACTAGCGTTGCGCCTTCTTCCACACCAAGATCTACATAGCCTTTTACTTTTGCTAAGTGCTCTTTAGTAACCAGAGGCCCCATATCTAATCCATGGTTTACGCCATTACCTACTTTAAGTTGACGTGTTTTCTCAGCAAGTTTCTCAACTAGTGCATCACCAATATCACCAACCGCAACGGCAACAGAAATAGCCATACAACGCTCGCCAGCAGAACCGTATGCAGCGCCCATTAGCGCATTCACAGCGCCATCTAGGTCTGCATCAGGCATAACAATTAGGTGGTTCTTTGCACCGCCCAGTGCTTGAATGCGCTTACAGTGTTTTGAAGCGGTAGAGTAGATATATTCAGCAATTGGCGTAGAGCCAACAAAGCTTACTGCTTCAATGTCTGTGTGAGTGAGTAAGACGTCAACGGACTCTTTGTCACCGTTTACGATATTGAACACGCCATCAGGGAGACCCGCTTCTTTTAACCACTCAGCAACTAAAAATGTTGCGCTTGGATCTTTTTCTGAAGGCTTCAAGATAAAGGTGTTACCCGTAGCAATGGCGATTGGCCACATCCACATAGGTACCATCGCAGGGAAGTTAAAAGGCGTAATGCCCGCCACAACGCCAAGAGGCTGGCTCGTTGAATAAGCATCAATGTCGCGACCTACTTGCTCAGTGAAGTCACCTTTTAATAATTGTGGGATACCGCAAGCGAATTCGACAACTTCTAAACCGCGGGTGATTTCTCCGCAAGCGTCTTCGTATACTTTGCCATGCTCTTTTGTGATTGCCGCAGCTAACTCGTCTCTACGCGCTTCAAGAATAGTTTTAAACTTGAAAAGAATTCGAGAGCGATTCAGTGGCGTTACCGCAGACCAAGAAGTAAATGCTTCTTTTGCTACTGCAATCGCGTTTTCAGTTTCTGCAACGCTTGCGAGTGATACTTCTGCAGTTTGTTGGCCTGTAGCAGGATTATAAACAGGCGCTGTACGTGCGCTCGCTGCTGTGAATTCGCCATTAATAAAGTGTGTTAGTTGATCCATAATTCACCTAGTTTTTTAAGCTTTCAATTGCATCGCCTAACGCAGCGACTAATTGGTCAATTTGTTCGTGATTAATAGTAAGTGGTGGAGATAGTGCAATCGTATCGCCTGTGCATCGCACTAGGGTATTTCCTTTCCAGAAACAGTGCGTAAAGACTTCGTAGCCCTTACTTCCAGGTTTATCTCCGCTATGAAGTTCAATGCCTGCAACTAGGCCGAGGTTACGAATGTCTTTGACTTCGTCATAGCGGCGTAGGCTGTGTACGGCCGTCTGCCAATATTCTTCGAGCTCTAAAGCGCGATCAAATAAACCTTCTTGCTCATAAATATCTAGCGTTGCAAGTCCGGCCGCTGCAGCAACAGGATGTCCTGAATACGTATAACCATGGAATAGCTCGATGACTTCTTCAGGCCCATGCATAAATGCATCATGAATGTGATTACCAGCAAATACTGCACCCATTGGTAGCGCGCCATTTGTGAGGCCTTTTGCCGTCGTCATTAGATCTGGTGTAATGCCGAATCGGGTCGACGCGAATGGTGTTCCGATACGACCGAAACCACTAATTACTTCATCGAAAATAAGAAGAATATCGTGTTTCAAGGTAATTGCGCGTAGCTTTTCTAGGTAGCCTTGTGGCGGAACGTAAACGCCAGCAGAACCGACTAAAGGCTCGACAATAACTGCAGCGATATTCTCTGCTCCATGAAGAAGAACCATGTCTTCAAGCGCATCAGCTAAATAGGCGCCTTCTGGTGGCTGGCCTTTTGCAAAAGCCTGTTCTGGTAAATATGCATGAGGTAGATGGTCAACGCCGGTAAGCAAGCTACCAAAAGCACGTCGATTGTTACCTAAGCCGCCAACTGAAATACCGCCAAAGCCGACACCGTGATATCCGCGTTCACGGCCAATTAAACGTGTTTTTGAAGGATTGCCTTTTGCGCGATGATAAGCCAAAGCGATCTTTAATGCCGTATCGACAGACTCTGAACCTGAGTTGGTAAAAAACACATGATCCATATTCTCTGGCGAGTGCTTCACCAAGCGATCAGCAAGTTGATGTGGTAGTGGATGACTCATTTGGAAGGTCGGCGCAAAATCTAGATTTCGAATTTGCTGACTAACTGCTTGCGAAATTTGTTCGCGACCGTGCCCTGCGTTAGTACACCATAAGCCGGCGGTACCGTCTAAAATTGTACGACCATCATCAGAGGTGTAGTGCATTCCTTCTGCTGAGACGAGCATGCGTGGTTGTTTTTTGAATTGTCGATTAGCCGTGAAGGGCATCCAAAATGCATCGTTATTACCAAAGTCAGAGTTCGACATTTACAAAGCCTCTGTGTGTTATATTGAACGTCTATGAGTCGAGTTTATGTAAAATAAATAAAACATCAAGAGCATATTTGTATTAAATGAAATTTATTTACAATAATGGGGTAAAAGCCAATATTAGTGCGGGTGTGAGTGGGCATTAAATTAGATTTGGTGTTCAATATATTGAAAGAATAATTGAAAAAACGCGCAAAACTAGTATTGTGCGTATGTAAAGTATACGGCAACACTTTCAGAATTTTATCGGAGTGCAAACATGACAACGGATCAGAACTTACATTATTGGCAGTCATTCGCAGAGACTGTATCGATTGAGGGGCGTGCGTTTATTGACGGGCGTTATCAAGATGCAGAAAGCGGAGAAGTCTTTGATTGTATTAGTCCTATTGATGGACGTGTTTTATGTCAGGTTGCTAGTTCCGGAGAAAGTGAAGCAAATCGTGCAGTCGCTGCAGCAAGAGCTTCTTATGTATCGGGTGTTTGGGCAGATAAATCGCCTGCCGAGCGTAAAGAGATCCTTTTTAGATTTGCGGATTTGATCGAAGCAAATCAAGAAGAGCTGGCTTTGCTAGAAACCTTAGATATGGGTAAGCCGATTAGTGATTCGCTTGGTGTAGATGTTAATGGAACCCTACGTGCCTTGCGCTGGACAGCCGAAGCCATCGATAAAGTATACGACGAGCTAGCCACCACTTCTCACGATCAGCTTGGAATGGTGACGCGTAATCCTGTGGGTGTTGTGGCGGCGATTGTTCCGTGGAACTTTCCTATGTTGATGGCAATGTGGAAATTAGCGCCAGCGCTTGCGATGGGAAACTCGGTTGTACTGAAACCTTCAGAAAAATCGCCACTGACAGCGATCAAACTGGCAAGCTTGGCGCAACAAGCAGGTATTCCTGATGGTGTATTAAATATTTTACCAGGATTTGGCCATTCTGTTGGTGCGGCATTAGCCAAGCATGATGATGTGAATACGCTCGTATTTACGGGTTCAACAGGTGTTGCGAAGCGTCTGATGATTATGGCGGGCGAGACCAATATGAAGCGTGTTTGGGCGGAAGCTGGTGGCAAGTCAGCAAACATTGTTTTTGCCGATGCGCCAGATCTAGATGAAGCTGTTGAAGCTGCTGCTTCAGCGATTTGCTTTAACCAAGGCGAGGTTTGTACTGCTGGTTCCCGTTTACTTGTTCAAGATAATATTGCTGATGAGTTCATCGAAAAATTACAGACAGCCTTCCAAGCGTGGAAACCAGGAAACCCATTAAATCCAGCAACAACCATTGGTGCAATGGTTGATGATATTCAGATGAAGCAAGTTCTTGGCTATGTTGAAAAAGGTAGTGCTGAAGGGGCAACCTTGCGTTGCGGTGGCGAGCAGTTGGACATCGAACCGAATGGATATTACGTGCAGCCAGCTATTTTTGAGAACGTAACGAACGATATGGCGATCGCGCGTGAAGAAATTTTTGGCCCAGTACTATCTGTCATTCGTTTTAAAGACGAAGAAGAAGCGTTGGCGATTGCTAATGATTCTATCTACGGATTAGCTGCAGGTTTATGGACTTCTGATTTGAGCCGTGCGCATCGGGTCGCGCGTAAGCTAGAGGCTGGTTCGGTTTGGGTGAATCAATACGATGGTGGTGATATGACGGCACCATTTGGTGGATTTAAGCAGAGTGGTAATGGACGAGATAAGTCCTTGCATGCGCTTGATAAGTACACTGAATTAAAAGCAACTTGGATGAAGATCTAGGTGGCAAAAGAGCTTGGTCAGCGGCCAAGCTCTCTTATTGGTATTAGCTGAGCCAATCCTTCAATCGGTGATATAGCATACCGATCGCTAATAAGGGTGATCGGAAGCGTCTTCCTCCTGGGAATTGAATATGACTGATCTTCTCAAACCATGCGATACGGTTTGATTCCCCACTAATTGCTTCTGCAATCACTTTGCCGGCCATGTGTGTCACGTTGACGCCATGACCTGAATACGCTTGCGCAAAGTATACGTTCTCTTTTAAACGACCAACCTGAGGGAATCTGTTTGCGCCAATCCCGATCATTCCACCCCAAGCATAATCAATCGCGACGTCTTTTAAGAAAGGAAATACTTTGTCCATGTTAGGGCGCAAAGCTGCAACAATGTCTTTAGGATCTCTTCCCGAGTACGTGCACAGACCGCCAAATAATAGGCGCTTGTCTGCACTTAAACGGTAATAGTCTAGGTCTATGCGTTGATCGCAAACAGCCATGTCTTGCGGAAGAATTTTATTACATAGTTCTTCGGATAGAGGCTCCGTTGCAATCACGTAACTTCCTGCGGGAAGTACCTGACCTTCGAGCTGTTTATTGAGTCCCGCGACATGTGCGTTGCCGCATATTACGAGCTTATCTGCGATCACTTCGCCAGCTTCGGTTGTAATTCGGTTACGCTTGCCGTACTCAATATTGGTAACCTTAGACTGTTCAAATATTTGAACTCCTAGCTCGTGTGCGGCATTCGCTTCACCACACACCAAATTTAAAGGATGAAGGTGTCCGCTGCCCATATCAATGAGTCCACCGATATAAGTCGTTGAGCCAACCACTTCATGCATTTCGTCTTTTTCTAACAGGCGTGTTTCATGTGGATAACCAATTTTATCTAGCCACGCTTTGTGCTCTTTAAAGTCTTCTACATGTCGAGGTTTATGCGCCAAATCGCAATAGCCCATCTTTAAATCGCAATCAATGTTGTACTTTTTAACGCGCTCTCTGACGATATTAACGGACTCAAATCCCATGTCTTCAATGGCCTTTACACCCTCTTCTCCTAGGGCTTTCGCAAAAGGCTCAATACCATGAACAACACCTTGGATGAGTTGTCCACCATTGCGTCCTGAAGCTCCCCATCCGATGCGATATGCTTCGAGCAATACAACTTTGAACCCTCTTTCAGCAAGTTCAAGAGCGGTATTTACACCGCTAAATCCACCGCCAATGACGCATACCTGTGTGTCGAGGCTTTTCGTTAGTGATGGGTAACGCATCGGGTATTTCGACGTCGCCGCATAGTAGGAGTTTGGGTATTCGTTGGAGTGCGTTCTAGGATTTAGCATGTTTGATATTCACAACAAATTAGTTTGATATAATTGACGAATGTATAGCATTTTTTACACGCTGCAAAGTAAAAGATCTATTATTTCATCCTTATGGTGGGTAAGATGTAGCCAAAATGTAGTTGAAGACTAATTGAATCATAAATTAATAGGTGGTTTTACGTGGATGTAGGAAAGCGCTTGTCTGAAGTACGTAAAAAGTCGGGAATTTCGCAACGAGAACTAGCTAAGCGTGCTGGTGTTACGAATTCTACAATCTCGATGATCGAAAAGAACAGCGTCAGCCCCAGTGTGAGCTCTTTGAAGAAAGTACTCTCTGGATTACCTATGTCTCTAATGGAGTTCTTCGATTCTGAGGACTCTTCGCGTGTTGATACGCCAGTTGTGTATAGCGCTGACGAATTCTTAGATACCTCAAGCCCTGGTTTAGATTGGAAGCTTATTGGTAAGGCTTTCCCTAATCGGCAAATGTCTTTTATGGTCGAAAAGTTAAGCCCCGGTGCAGATACCGGTGAAGACATGTATATGCATGAAGGTGAAGAGGCTGGGTATGTCTTAAGTGGCAAAATGGAGCTGACGGTTGATGGTGAGGTCTACATTGTTGAGGCCGGTCAAGGTTATTACTTTGATTCACGCAAAGAACACCGTTTCAGAAACCCTTTCGATAGTGATTGTGAGCTAGTATCTTGCACCACTCCTGCAGATTTTTAGTTTATCTCTAGAATTCAAATCTTATTAGGGAGGCTTCTCTAAAAGCCTACAAGCCTCCCAATGTCCCAGGCCTTTCTCACAGTCGCATTAGTTAAACTCAATCGGCGGCAATTTATTTAAGCCAGTTTCTTCTTTAGATTGATTGATAGCAGGTTTTGTTTGTCGAGACAGCTGAGTTGGAGTTTCTAATTCTTTCGACTCAAATGGTTTGCTTTTCTTGGCATTCTCAGCAGCGCGTCGACGTTTGAGCTTGTTTAAAAACTCCTCAACCAAAGGGGCTTTATTTTCGAGCTCTGGCACTTCTAGAATTGCTTTGACCAATAACTCATATGCATCGATTAGCCTAATAAAGTGGGGTGAACTTTTATGCAGGTCTTTGAGCAGTTTTACAGTGAGTTTGAAATTGCCTTTATCAAAATTGCTCCTCGCTAATTCAAATCTCAAATTAGGGTCTGTTGGCAAATAGTGTTTACAAGCCAATGATGCACGTTTGAAGCTAATCGCGAGCTTATCGTTTTGACCCGATTGGGTTAAGTGCTTGAGGTAGCGGTCGAATACTAGTGAAGCTTGATTTGGTGTCTTTGGTACGCGGGCCAAACTTAACTGGAAGCAGGATTCGTTCAGTTCTTTGTCGCCCGGATGGCTTTTTAAAGCTTGTTCATAGAGCCGGGCTACCTTAGTTAGCTCGCCTTTTTTGGTTAGAAGTTTGATATGAGCTAGGCACTTCTCTTTATCTGAGCGAATGCTTTTGGGCTCATTGGTGAGCGATTCAGCCGTGTAACCTAGCTTTCCTTGGTACTGAAAAATCATGTATCCCATTAAGTGGAACATGACCACAGAATAAAAGTTGGAAATCGCGGATTGAAGAGCCATTGAGACAAACGAGCCCTCGTAGCCAATAATTTGGCTAAGCAGATCAACAGAACCAAGCATGACCATCATCAATGCTAAGATAAGGCCATAAGGCATTCCAATACTGCTAATCAGCGCAATTATTTTTAGAGGGTTCAATGCTTCTGCGAGACTCTCCGTCATCGCATAGAGAATGATCATCGCCGGTATTGAAACGATGACAAAGAATCCAAGAAACGAAGCGAATCCTGATCCTAATAAAGTACCTGCTGTTGCGACAGCCACTAATAGCAATACAAGAACGAAGAGTATTTTGAATACTAAAAGCACACCGCCTTCATAAGCCGATGTGACATTGGGTGCTTGCATATTGCCCATGGCTGTTTCGGAAAGACAGTTAAAGCAATACTTAAACATCACACCAGAAGTTAATAGGTATAAACCTATCATCAGTGGCACAAACAAAAAGCTTGCCGCTGCCATGGCCATCGAAACAACAACGATAAACGAAAGGCTTTGCTTGCTCAGAGGATACCGGAAACTTTGATCAATTCGCCGCCAGAAGGGTACGACATCAGATTGAACGCCAAGGCTTTCAGTTTCTCGCTCACAGATCATGCATGTGGGATTTTTGTTTGTTTTGCTTTCATTTAAACAGGTAGGACAAAAATCCTGATCGCAATGAGTGCAGTGATGGCTAGCAGGGCTAAGAGGGTGATAATGGCAGTAGGACATTATTGACTCCCTCCCAGGCCTATTGTTGTTTCAGCAATATTTGCATAGTGCTGGGATTTTTCTGATTGCTTGCACTTTCCAAAAACAATCGACAGCTTTCGGGCCAGAACATCGAGGTTGAGTTGACTATTTTGTTGAGTGTTGAGCTTCTCGAAAATATCTTCAGCAAGGCTTATATGCTCGTTAGTACAAAGTTTTAATGCCAGCTTGTATTGCTGCTCTTCATTCAGCTGGCTCATGAGGTCTGGTGTGTTCTCGCAGATATTGGCTAACTGGCTTAGATCTCGCTCGTCTCGTATTTTTATATCCATTAAGGTCGCGAAAAATAGAGCATGACCTTTCAATCCCGTTTCTTGAGATAACTTAAAAGCCAGCATGTTGAGCTCAAAGCTTGCCCCGTAATCCTTGTTGTACTGTTTGATACTTTCTACAGCTCTCGTAAATGAGAAGCGGTCTATCTGTTCGTAAATCTTGGCTCTAGCTTCGCGTTCTGGATCGATTTCTTGGTTTTGTTCCACGTACTCTGTATTCACAAGTTGAGGTCGGAAGAAGTAGATCAAACCAAGCAATGCTCCACCCCCAGCAAAGCCACCCGCGTGCGCCATAAAGGCGACATTCGAATGCGGGTTGAGAAAGTAGTCGCTTATCTCTTTGCCGATATACAAGGGAAGGATGAGCAAGGCTGGTGCTCGAAAATATCCAGCAAATACAAAAATCCAATAAAAGAACTCAATTTTGCGCAACCTGAATACACCCAGATACATGGCCATGACACCAGATATTGAGCCTGACGCTCCAACTAGAGAGGTGTCGCTTGAGAGATCCATTACCGCATACAACAGGCCTCCAGCAATTCCTGAAAGCAAATAGAGCAGCAAAAACATCCAACCACCAATGGCTGCTTCAACAGCGAATCCGCAAAAAACGAGGAAGAACATATTGCCAAGTAAATGCATGAAATCGCCATGCAGAAATTGATAGCTAATCGTTTTGAACCAGCTGAGTTCTGATGGAATAAGCCCGTAAGCCAGATAGCTTTGTGAATTGAAGGCTTCGTTGACTTGAGCTCTTAGTTGGAGCCAGTTTTGCCAATTATCAGATACATCATAGGGGTCAAATACTAGGAAGTTGCCATTGCTTTGAATAAATGGATAAAAGTCTTTATCTGAAATGATGCTGTATATGATGTCGGTGTCATAACCGTCGTTATATTCTTCTTTAAAGGCTTCCAGCAAATCAGTTTCATTACTTTGCTCTAAATACTTTTGATACCCCTGCCATTCTTTTTCTAACAGATTGAACTTGGCGTATTGTTCATAGGCATATTCAAATTTGGCTGAGTCGCCAGACTGGTAGAGAAAGAAAATGCCAACGTTTAGCAAAACGATCGTGAAGAGCATGACCGGAGAGTATCTCCAATCAAAACGTTTTTCTGTAGGTAGAATGACCATCCGTATCCTTAGTTAAAAATGTCCCTTTATAAAAGCTTAGCAAGAGCTCATGAGCTTTCTAATTTTATTGGAATTTTTGAAAAATAAGGGGGGGATAGTGGCGTCTAGGTGAGAGGGTTAGTGTCTTGGTTTAGACATGAGGAGACGTTGGCGCAAACAGGTTCTTTATGCCCACTTCAAGAGTAAAGTGGAACTAAATCTGTATCATTTTGGACTTCTTATTTTCCTTTAGTCATTTGAAAATAACGGACCAAATGGGATATTGAAAACTGGGTTGAACTGTATCTTTATAGACGTTAAGAAGATTTATAAAGCTGACGACAATGGCTAATGAGTTTGATGAGCCGAAATACATTACACCTCCTCCGAATCAGGATAGAGCTTTCCATCGGCATCATCTGTAACACAAAGAGTGTTTTATTTTGGTATCAAGATAGTGGTTCAGGACTCGCTGTTTCAACGCCGAAGTAAAACCATTCACCACCCACACTGGTGTGTAATTTTGGTAATATGATGACGCCTCGTTCGGGGGCGACAAGCTCCTCACCATCGGCGTAAGTTGCCAACACATCATTTTTTTCCACGGTATCGTAATGCTTCCAGGGCTGAGTGGTGTCGCCTTCTTTTTCTTTATAAAAAACTGACTTCATTTGTACGAATCGTTGTTGATCCGTTGGCTTTACTCTATCTTGCTCGACGCCTCTAGGATCCATCATCCCCAGATGTGTGAGTGCATTAATAATGGTGTAGTAAGCAATATCCGCGGCATCGTCGTTAAGATGGTTGCCACACTCGATGGTTGTCGCAACACAGCCTACCGATCTAGCGTATTCAACGGTGCCCATGTTATCTCTTGGATCTTCTTCAACCTTACCGAAGGCCTCTGCCCAGCCATAAACAAAGTCATTGATACCCAGCGAACGGCAATATTCAATCTCCTGAGTATTCGTGGAGCCTAAGAATCCAAAGGGCCCACCTTGGGAAGCATAAGAATGAATGTCGAGCAATACATCAGCTTGATCGAGAAGACCGCAAAGCACGGGATCGATGAAGTCTTCATAGTCTTTAGGCGACTCTTTTATGTACATCGCGCGGTTGAGGTTACGTTCATAGAAGCGGGTACCTTGTTCGTATGCTTTGGGATTACAAATCGGGACGCACGTCAATGTGCCTTTGGTTAAAGAGAGCCCATTGTTGAGTTCATCAATTAGCTTGCGAATAGCAGTGGTACCGCAGGTTTCATTGCCATGCACAGCTCCTAAAACAATCAAATGTGGACCAGGGTTGAGCGTCTCGAATCTTGAAATAGAAATCATAAAAAATTAGTTCTGTTGTAAGGTGTTATTCATCATCTGCACATTAATGGTCTAGGGATAATATCGGGTCCCCGTTGTCGATCTGGCCAATGCGAATATCATTTACTCACCATAAACGTCGACGTATGCAATATTGTAGCTCTACCAGCGCATTCCAACAGCAGCCGTTAGCAACTCGCTATCTTAGTGTCAGTTGAATCCTGGGAGAGGAAATAAAAACTGAAAAAGCCTTAACGATGTCCTTCCGGCCTTCAGGAACAGTAGTTCTCAGCCTTCAGCCCCTGACCTGACCAGACATGGGATAAAGCACGGAGTTACAAACAAGTTCGGGATGTCAGTCGGTCCACGTTAGGTGTCTCTTGCGCATGAGTGACAGGCCATGAGCCTGGTCATAATAGGCGGCTTCATTAACAAAAGCGACATAGACCGGTTCGTGATACTCAAACAAGACTGTTTCTCCGGTGTCCAAAATAAAAATTGGCTCGCCCGGGGATAATTGACAATAATCCTGATCCTGTAATTGCGGGTGTATCATGCCGATGATTTCACCACTTTCATCCCGCGGCAAATGCAGTTTCTCAGTAAACTGGAAGACGTCGGCTTCTCGGATAGAGGGTAGGCTCAGTTGTCCACTTAATTGTAAATCGATAAAGTCTAAGGCATGGCTCAATGCTTGGCGTGTGTGTTCAAAAGCATCCCACCGAAGCAAGCCTTGCGCTACAGGACCAACTTCAATGAGAAAACCATGCTTGGCTATCGAACAAAGAAAAGAATTTGTAGTAGGGGCGTTATCTTCATAAAATATTACAGCGCCTGGTAGTTGTTTTTGCACATAAAGGGCCATATCCAAAGCAAGCGGATCGTTCTGCTGAACTATAAGCGTAATCCCCATATTTGCTGTAGTGGTATGTAGGTCAATAATCCAGTCAGTCTGAGTGTTAGGGCCTTTGGGGCCAAATTGTTCATTTATTTCTTTTGCTCGGGATTGTTCTCGATTCTCCGGTATATTACTGAGCAACTCTTCACTAAAACATCGATTCAAATCCTGATCGAGGTATCGTCGGTTATTTGCCATCGCTAATTGGTTGGCCAATAAGGTTTTCGCTACAAAATGATTGCGCTCTAACTCTGTCGAACTTGCCTGTAAACGACGAATTAACTGAACGCCAGTACGCTCATTGCCGTGGGTACCGCCTACGATCAAAACTTGGATCATATATTTAATGCTAAAGAAGCTTGATTAGATTAAGAGAGAAGAAACAATATTATAATTTGACAGTTCAAATATTAAATAATGCCCGTAATTTTGTATAGGGCGCCGAGTAAGATCCTCAAGCATGGCCGTCTCAAACGATTAACGGACGAAATGGCTGGTTCAAGAGGACTGCAGCTGTCTCGAATGGAATGACGGCGGCTTCCGCTACTAGACACAAGCTTACTTTGGGAATAAGCAGCTGTCGTTGATAGGTTTAGCTCGCAACTACAAATTTTCTGACGTTAACTTAGGGATGTTCAGAGATACCTCGACAACAAAATATTGGGGCTCATATGCGCTTCCAAAGTTGATACGAAGTGGATAAAAATACCAGACATTGAATGACTGAGTTTGATCTGACATCGAATTTGCGTTGCCATAGTACTGCATGATTAACCTAATGAATCATAATAAGAAAGCAGCGGGCGAAAGTTAGCTATACCCTCATCATTCTAAATGCACCACGAAGTATCAAGATATCTAGCTTGTCCCATATTTTTACTCGGACCACCCTGTCACTCAAACTATAAAAATTTATGCTTTGTTTCTGTTATGGCCAATAATATAAAACTCAACAACCAACTCCTACCAACTAAACAAGGTCAAAAGGACTTTCGATATGGAAACCTATACGGTCTTTGAGCAATTTCTCCACTTGCTCTCAAACCAACCTGTCCTGACTCTATTCCTAATTATCGGGATTGGATATCTACTTGGCGATATCAGAATAGGGTCGTTTTCTCTCGGGCCTGTTGCAGGAGTGCTATTTGCAGGGCTTTTCCTAGGGCATTTTGGTTTTGAAATGTCACCCGGAGCCCAATCTGTGGGTTTTGCCTTATTCATTTTTTCAGTGGGATATCAAGCGGGACCAAGTTTTTTTGATGTACTCAGAACAGATGGTTTGAAGTATTTTCTTCTGGCTCTTGTGATCGCCACGACTGGTTTTGGCATCGCGATTACGGCGTCTTATATACTTGATATGTCACCTGGCACATCAGCCGGTTTGCTCTCTGGTGGTCTTACCAGTTCGCCTACACTTGCCGCCGCGCAAGAGGCGCTTAGGTCAGGCCAAGTCCTGCCACCTGAGGGGATTACAGTCGATGAGATGATCGGTAATGTTGCTACTGGTTATGCAATTACATACATCTTTGGCTTGGCTGGTCTCATTGCGATTATCAAAATGCTTCCACAACTCCTCGGGATAAATCTCGCAGCCGAGGCAAAGCGTATGGAGGAAGCCAGACAAGGTAGTGATGACTATAATATTGGTAATATCTCTGCTCGAGTTTACCGACTAACAAATGAATCTCTTACCAAAGTCCCTGTTGCGGATTTGGCTGAAAAATACTGGGACAAACGATCCGTTGTTAGAGTGCGCCGAAACGGTGAGGTCTTGGCCAGCAACCCCAACATCAGGTTACAGCTAGACGACGAAATTCTAATTCTTGGCACCGCGGAATATTTCACAGAAATTCTTGCTGATGTGGGCCAAGAAATTACTCCGGAAAAGAATACTGATGCTTTAATCGATACCGCTCAAATCGTAGTCATCAATCCTGCTATCACAGGCAAAAAACTATCAGATATCAAGTTACCCCAGCAATACGGCGTGCTGCTTAAAAAGCTTACTCGCACGCGCGTAGAAATCCCATGTGATCCCGATATTGAATTAAAAAAAGGCGACATTCTTACCGTAACTGGTTTGGGTGAATACATTGACCTGCTGGGTAAGGACCTTGGGCACGTTGAACGTGCAATGATGGAAACAGATATGGTGACCTTTTCGTTCGGGATCGCTATCGGCGTATTGATTGGCTTGTTTGCCGTTAACATTGGTAACCTCTCGATTGGACTTGGTTCCGCAGGAGGCCTACTGGCATCCGGTTTAGCAATTGGTTATCTGAGGAGTGTGAAACCTACTTTTGGACGTATGCCTGACGCAGCTAGATGGTTTTTGATGGAGTTCGGTTTATTACTATTTATGGCGGGAGTTGGACTGCGAGCCGGCGCCGACATTATCGAGACGCTTGCAGCCGCAGGCCCAACATTAATTTTAGCCGGCATCGTGGTAACAACCGTCCCCATTGCTGCTGGTTACTCATTTGGACGCTTGGTATTAAAGATCCACCCTGTTTATTTACTGGGGGGAATCACCGGTTCCATGACCAGTGGTGCATCATTGAGCGTCGTTACAAAGGCAGCAAACAGCAGCTTGCCCTCGCTTGGTTATACTGGAGCCTATGCTTTTGCAAATGTTTTACTAACAGTTGCTGGCAGTATCATACTTTATTTTTAGTTAACGAGACTTCCAAAAACGTTTCTGCAACCACCAGAAGGGAAACTCAATGCGAGTTATCCCTAAGACTTATTTTTATCCACTTTCAACAATAAGGCCGGCAAAAAGAGGAAGTTACAAATTAAGGCGATCGTGATGGTAATCTCCACCACCAGACTCACATAATGCAACTTGCAATGCTCTCCCGCACTTTTTCCTAAACTTTCAGCGAGTTCAGAATCACAGAAAAAAGGTCACAGGTCTATTTCTACAGGTCTCGTAGCGAACTTTCTTTCAAAGGTCCGCGAACCTCTTAATGCGTGCTTCAAGAGGAAAGGAGGTTTTAGGCTTGTATGCTTGCAAGACTGCTTCTCCTAGGGAGCAGGCTAAGTACAAGGCCGCTTGCTTGCGGGCACTTAATCTAAGCCTTATTCGGCGCACTCTGCAGGCTCTAAAAGCTCACCACGCAATACGTTGATGCTCTTGGGCGCTGAACTAACCTTGCATTGTTTGCCTTGAAAGGCGTGCAAGAGTATTTCGATTTGCTCGCCGTGCATTGAATAAAGTGAACACGATGATAGAAGTACAGTCAGAGTGAGAAACGTTCTCTTAAAAAGTGCGCTACGCCATCTTGATGGTGATGGCCTATAACTTCGTTGGCCAACTTTTTAATGACAGTTTTGGCGTTCTCGGGTGCATAACACTCATCTGCTAAATTAAACATTGTCTCATCGTTGTAACTGTCACCAAAACATATGACGTTGCTGGCACCTAGTTGCTCTTTTAAGGACTTCACGGCACTACCTTTGTTGGCTAATCGATGATGGACATCCATCCAACTATAATGATCGCCCTCTATAGCCGTGCCAGAGTAAGCAACTATTGAGTCAAACTCGTTAAAATACTGCCAAAGCACCTGTATCAGATTGGTATCTCCGATCATGCTGATATTGGTAACTCGGCAATGTGTTTCAAACTCAGAAAGCGGCCTGAGTTTGAGATTGCTCTTCGCGTAGTAATTATCCACGAGGTCTTTTTCAATTTGTCGTTGAAGAGTGGGATAAAAAATAGTGTGTTGATAAAGACTATCTATGGTGTTGATAAATGGAGCTACCCCTTTCGAAAGTGAAAAGTCAACAATAGTGTCAATGTCATTTTGACTGAGTAGATTATCCAAAGTTAGAGATTGGTGTTTCGGATCCCAGAGGGCTACGCCATTGCAGTAAATATGCGGCAGGTCGAAGTCATAGACATGAATAATTTGTTGGGCTGATGACATTGTTCTCCCCGTCGCCAAGGTGTGCGCAATACCTTTTTCCTTAAGCATCTGAAGAGTATCGAGAGTGAATGCAGATATTTCCGAAGATTTATTCAGTAAGGTGCCATCTAAGTCAAAAAATACTAAGTCCATTAAAGCTAGCCAAGTTCGTAAATTATAGTTACGCAGACCATCTCATTTTTGTTCACTTAGTGCAGTAATTCCCCATGATGAGCGGTTGGCTAGCGATGGGGTCATAAAATAAGGATTTCTGATATCAACATGCTGCTCGAATATAAGTAGTTTGTATTTAAAAAAGTGTACGTATTCCGTCGTGGAAACTCGTGGATTCTAGACATTAGCGGCTGTTAGAGAGCGCCGTTTCGATGGCTAACGAAAAGACTGCTTCTGCTCGCAAGCGTACATCGGATTATACTTTACCTATCATTTAATCCGATCTTTGCCTCATAGATCGATCAGGGCCACCCTTTTCGCGTATTTCACTTATTGGTCCTCACCGGATTGAGCTACTCATACAACTAGAATAGATCTTTCACCCTGTCTTATTGGTTCTGAGTAACAACAAATAGTTAGAGCATTGCTACGCGATTAGTCGGTATCGCCTTCGACACCTTCGTGCGACAAGTTACCGGAAAGCTCGGATTGAATTTCATCAAGGCTCTCTTTCTCGACGGCGATGATCTCGCCGCTAATAGCATTTACCTCAATTTCATAAGCTTGATCTTTCGTTCGGATGAATACGTCCCACTGAGTGTCAGGCTCGTCAAACCGAATGCCTATAACTTCTATATCGAGCGCACCAAGTGCATTTTCGATTGCTTGTTCTTCACTAATGTGAGTTGACTCTTCTACAGCATAAGTTAAAGCTCCTAAAACGCTAGCGGCAACAAAAACGATACTGCCTAAAATTTTATTCTGCATCGATAGCTCCTGACCTGTTATAAGTTATTGATTAAAATTAGAACTGTCCAATCCCCGAACTTTTACCTACCCCGACTAAGGGAGCCTTGATCTCAGCTTAGCTTCCATTACCAATCTGATCACTAAATTAAAACCTACTAAACCGAATGTGAATGAAATGTGCACGAGCGCTCTAAGTCTGATCAGCAACGAACGTATTTGTTCACTCTTTGTTCATATTTAGAAAGTTACTATGATTCCATTGTTCAATCAATGAGGCTTAAAAATGAAATGTTTTTTACCCTCTACAGTACTATTTTGCTGTTCATCAGTGGTGGTACTAAACCTTGCCAATGCCAACGAAGTTGACTTACGGTCAACTCCATTTAGTAATTATCTGCAAGAAAGCTTTGATGATTATTTAAAAGAATGAACAGCGTTTCAAATAGTGATTTGCCATAAGGGAATCTTGGTGATTGTCCTGCTTCAACCACTTTAATGATGTGCATAGACAGAACGGTTAAGCCGATATTCATCGCTGAATAAACGGCATCAAATAGGATCATGCCAGAGCCGCTGACGATGCCTAATACCAATCCAAAAACGGCAAAGAATGTTGATGCAAATACTGAGAGTAAGAGAAGTCTTTGTTCGCTCATGATGAAAAGTACTCGCTCAAAAACTCTGGAATGATGTGCGTTTTAAAATGCTCATAATATGCTGATTCGAATTGTGCTTGATTCCAGGTCCTGCCGAATGTGATCTCTGAAGAGCCAGCTTCATAGCATTCTACGTCAATGATGCTGTTGCTATTCTTGCAGATAGCGGTGACAGATTTACGAGCATAGATACCTTGATCAACGCACTCGTAAGCGTCTAATAAATTTAAGGTTTCTGGGTCAACGTTGTATAAAATTTTTCCGGTTACGGAAGCGTTTTTATCGGGTACGATAATTGGAGAAGACCCAAAACCTTCTTTTAATAAAATGCAGCGGCGATAACCATGTAATGTAGCTGGCGTCATTTGCCATTCCTTCTTGGTTAACTGCGCGAGAAGTTCGGGATACATTAATGTGCCGTATGCAAAAATATTCATGGTCTTCAATGCTTAAGGGTTGTAGTAACAATGTTTTCAATAGATGCCATAAATCACGCTGATTGGTCTCGTATCATGGATATTCAGCACAAAGCGTATGCGGACGACTATCCTGAATCAGTAGACGTGCTCAAAGCGAAATGGCTGCTTGCACCTGAGACGTGTTTAGCTATTCGCAATGACGAGGACTTGCTCGGATATTGTTTAGCGCACCCCTGGCCGATTAATGACACGCCTAAATTACATGTTGAGCTTAATGCTCTGCCGGAAACTGATGATCTATTCATACATGATCTGGCTTTGCACCCTGATGCAAGAGGTCAGGGGGCAGCCAAAGAACTCGTCTTAAGTGTGCTAAATATTGCACGCTTGAATCATTATAAGCAAGTGCATTTGGTGGCCGTACAAGGCTCAGAACAGTTTTGGTGCTCTTTTGAGTTTGAGATTTTGGCGGAGAGCCAGATTAGTGCAGGCTACGAAGATGAGGCCCTGCATATGTCCGTGCACCTTAAGTGAACGAGCTAGAAGGTTGATGCATTTTCGTGGTGCGTAAATGTGGCTTTGTGTGTATTGTTTAAGGTGTGCGATTTATCAAACGTGAACTCTGACCGGTTTAATGTTTGTGAACTGATTAGTATTAGGATGTGCTGTTGCATAAATTGAACGCTTCTGTTTGATATAGTGGCAACTTGGCAGCATCTTTGCATACATAATAAAAAGCCGAAGAGCGGTTGTTGTTTTTGGAGAAAATCATGGCGTCATCATTTGCCGATGATAAAAAAAATGTTCACCTATCTATTTCTCAAGTTGTTAAAGATTTTGATGGTTTCAAAGCGGTCAACGACGTTAGCTTAGATATCTATCAAGGAGAAATTTTCGCTCTGCTTGGTGCTTCTGGTTGTGGTAAATCTACTTTATTAAGAATGTTGGCAGGTTTTGAAAAGCCTACGTCTGGTGACATCATTCTTGATGGTCAAAGTATGTTGGATGTTCCTCCTTATGAGCGTCCGGTTAATATGATGTTTCAATCCTACGCTCTATTTCCTCATATGACGGTCGAGCAAAATATTGCCTTTGGTCTGAAGCACGATAATCTCTCAAGACCTGCGATTGCTAATAAAGTTGAAGAAGTATTAAACCTTGTTCGTATGACGGAATATGCGAAGCGAAAACCGCATCAATTATCTGGAGGGCAACAGCAACGTGTTGCGCTAGCTCGTAGTTTGGCTAAAGAGCCTAAGTTACTCCTGTTGGATGAGCCAATGGGTGCCTTAGATAAAAAACTGCGTACTCAAATGCAGCTTGAAATTGTCGATATCTTAGAGGCTGTTGAGGTGACATGCGTGATGGTAACGCATGACCAAGAAGAAGCGATGACTATGGCTTCTCGCGTCGGCATTATGGATCAAGGTGTGATTCGCCAGGTGGGCGAGCCAGTGGATGTATACGAGCATCCGAATAGCCGAATGACGGCAGAATTTATTGGCTCTGTGAATATTTTTGAAGGGACGCTATCAAAAGATGAGTCTGATCATGCTGAGTTAATATGCGATGATTTGACCGTTGCCATTCATGCCTCGCATGGTGTGGTAGGTAGTTTGGGTATGCCAATGGCCTACGCAGTCAGACCTGAGAAAATCCAAATTAAGCGCCGTGCCCCGGATCAGCCTTATAACTGGGCGAAGGGTGCGATTAAAGATATTGCTTATCTTGGAAGCCATTCGATTTATCATGTTGAACTAGCAAACGAAAAAATTGTACTCGTATCAATGGCCAACAGTGATCGTTGGTCAGAAGTTGATGATGGTCCTCGCCTCAGTTGGGAAGATGAGGTGTATGTATACTGGGCTGACGATAGCGGAGTTATGCTGAACTCATGAATATCGCCCAAGTATTTACCCAAACACTGAAACAATCGGGCAAGAAACTGGTCGTTCTGTTACCGTTTTCTTGGCTGCTTGTCTTCTTCTTAATTCCCTTTCTGATTGTTCTCCAGATCTCTTTTAGTGAGTCGCGCATAGCGCAGCCGCCGTTTACGGACCTCACTAGTTTTGTTGATGACGTTTATACGATTAGCCTTAACTTATTCAATTACATTGATTTGTATGAATATGATCTTTATTTGAGTGGTTATATTAGTTCCGTGAAGATTGCGTTCACGGCTACAACCTTATGTTTGCTGATTGGTTACCCGATTGCTTATGCGATTGCGAAGTTGCCCCCGCACACTAGAAACCTCGCGTTGATGCTCGTCATCCTTCCATCTTGGACATCATTCCTTATTCGTATTTACGCTTGGATCGGTATATTGAAGCAAAACGGTCTAATCAATAATGCCTTGATGGGCTTAGGTGTGATCGAGCAGCCCCTAGAAATTTTGCATACTCCGATAGCGGTTTACATCGGTATTGTGTATGCCTACTTACCGTTTATGGTATTGCCGATTTATACAAACCTTGTGAAGCACGATTCGACTTTATTGGAAGCGGCTGCTGATCTTGGTGCAAGACCAATTGGTTCATTCTTCAAAATTACCTTGCCTTTGTCTGTCTCGGGCATTGTTGCAGGCTCAATGCTGGTGTTTATTCCATCCGTCGGTGAGTTTGTTATCCCTGAATTGTTGGGCGGTCCAGATACCTTGATGATTGGTAAATTGCTTTGGAGTGAGTTCTTCAATGCGCGTAACTGGCCTGGAGCATCTGCGGTGGCAGTAGTTATGTTGCTGTTACTTATTTTGCCGATCACGATCTTCCAGCGTTATCAGGCAAAAGATTTAGAGGAGCAGGCTAATGAGCACTAACAAGACCAATAAATTGTCTTGGGCAATCTTATTAGGTGGGTTTGCTTTTCTATACTTCCCGATTTTTATATTGATTGTCTACTCGTTCAATGAGTCGCGTTTGGTGACAGTTTGGGCAGGATTTTCGACAAAATGGTACGGCGAGCTATTTGAAGACGAACAAATGATGAGCGCCGTTTGGATGAGTTTGAAAATTGCATTTTTAAGTGCGAGTGCTGCGGTCGCATTAGGCACCTTGGCCGCGATCGCCTTAGTGCGATCGGGCGCATTTAAAGGCAAAACGCTGTTTACCGGAATGATTACTGCACCCTTGGTCATGCCGGAAGTAATTACGGGTTTGTCGCTTTTACTCTTGTTTGTAACGATGTCGCAAGTACTTGGTTGGCCTGAGGGGCGTGGTAGCTTAACGATCTGGATTGCCCATACAACTTTTAACATGGCTTATGTGGCTGTGGTTGTGTCTGCAAGATTACGCGAGCTTGATCGACGTTTAGAAGAAGCTGCGATGGATCTTGGTGCTAACAAATTCCAAGTGTTTATCTACATCACTTTACCAATTGTTGCGCCAGCATTATTGGCTGGATGGCTATTGGCATTTACTTTGTCGCTCGATGATTTAGTAATCGCGAGTTTCGTATCGGGGCCAGGTTCTACAACCTTACCAATGGTGGTGTTCTCTAGTGTTCGATTAGGTGTGAGTCCAAAAATAAATGCATTAGCGACATTACTTGTTTTGGCCGTGGCAATGGCGGCCTTTATCGCATGGTGGTTCATGCGAAGAAATGAATTGCAAAGACAAAAGGAAATTCGCTCGGCATTTAGTCAATAAGCGAATGGGGCATAGATAAGACATTGATGTGTTCCAGAAAGGAAAATGACTCGGCAGAGCAGTTAAGGCAGAGTTAATTAAGATCTTCTTAGGGTGTAATCGAGGAAAAATTATGAAAGCAATAAAAAAGCTAGCGTTGGCAACAGCGTGTGCGGTGGCTACAACAGGCGCTATGGCCGAAGAGAAAGTATTAAACGTTTATAACTGGTCTGACTATATCGCTGAAGATACTTTAGCGAATTTTGAAGCCGAGACTGGTATTAAGGTCGTTTACGATGTCTTCGATAGTAACGATGTTCTGGAAGCAAAACTGCTTTCAGGCAAGACTGGTTATGATGTTGTTGTGCCTTCAGCGACATTCTTGGCGCGTCAAATTCAAGCCGGAGTTTTCCAGCCACTTGATAAGTCAAAACTTCCGCAGTATGAAAATCTCGATGCACCGATGATGGAAAAGTTGACTTCGCATGATCCAGACAATGCTTACTCTATTCCTTACCTTTGGGGTACTACAGGCATTGGTATCAATGTGGGACAAGTTACAGAGCGTTTAGGCGAAGACATGCCTGCTGATTCATGGGATCTGGTTTTCAACCCAGAGATTGCGGCTAAATTAGCTGACTGTGGTATCACAATGCTTGATGCGTGGGACGAAGTTGTTCCAACCGTATTGAATTACTTGGGCGAAGACCCTAAATCAACTGATACAGCGCTTTTGAACGGCAAAGTAAAAGACACCCTTAGTGCAGTTCGTCCACACATTCGTTACTTCCACTCTTCGCAATATATCAACGACCTAGCAAATGGTGATGTGTGTGTGACAGTCGGTTGGTCTGGCGACATTCTTCAAGCGATGGATCGTGCTGACGAAGCTGAAAATGGCGTTGAAGTATCTTACGTAATTCCTAAGGAAGGCGCAGGTCTTTGGTTTGATATGCTCGCGATTCCTAAGGATGCAAGCCACCCAGAAAATGCACACAAGTTCTTAGACTTCTTGATGCGTAAAGATGTGATGGCGGGTATCTCAAACTACGTTTGGTATCCAAATGCGATCCCTGGCTCTAAGGAAATGATTGATGAGGAAATTACATCTGACCCATCAATTTATCCAACGCCAGAAGTAGAAAAGAATCTTTTCACTTTTCCTGTTTATGCTCCTAAATTTGACCGTGCCGGTTCACGCATGTGGACAGCGCTTAAGAGCGGCAAATAATACGAGCAGTGAATTGATACCTATGAAGAGCTAATAAGGCTTCTTATACATAGGGAACTTCTAGGCCTCCATTGTTTCAATGGGGGCTTTTTTTATTTTTAGACTTATCGAGCACCCAATAGAGATGGCTTAAAAATTCTTAGGGGGGACTCATCGCACTTATTTTAGACAAAAAAATACCCGCGACAGATTGTGCGGGTATTCGTTATTGATTGAAGTGTTTTACTTGAACTTCTCGAGCAAAAGGTAGTACCACATGCCAATGGCTAAGAACTGATTGCCGAGCCACTCAGAACCCGGTACGCGGATATGAGAGCATTGAGCGAAGGTATCAAATTCATGCAGATGACCAGTGATGGCATTAGCCATAATTTCGGAGACAATGTGGCTTGTTGCGATACCATGTCCAGAGTAGCCTTGCGCATAAAAAACGTTTTCAGATAGCTTTCCGAGCTGAGGAATGCGGTTGATAACGATGCCCATCATGCCGCTCCACTGATAGTCGATGCCAACGCCTTTGAGGGCAGGGAAGGTGCGTTCAATCGCAGGTCTTAATTCAGCAGCTATATCTCGTGAAGGCTTGCCGCTATAATTTGCGCCACCTCCGAATAGGAGACGTTTGTCTGCTGTCATGCGGTAATAGTCGAGCACGAAACGACAATCATACACAGCAAGATCTTTCGGGTTTATTTGCTCAGCTAACTCGCCCAAGGGCTCAGTAGCAACAATACCTCCTGCCGCCGGGAAGATCTTTCCACTCATTTTGCTACGTTGAAGACGATGATAAGCGTTGCCGGCTAACAAGACGGTATTTGCTGTGACGACACCATTCTCGGTAATAACTTGAGGGCGTTGGCCCTGCTTGATGTCCACAACCAGTGTGTTCTCGAATATTTGTACGCCTAGTTGTTGAGCCGCAGCAGCTTCTCCCAAGCATAGATTGAGAGAATGCAGATGCATGTTCTTTTTATTGTAGAGCGCGCCGTGATAGATCTCTGTCTCTAGGTAGTCAGGAATATCGTTCTTCAGTAGAAGCTTGACCTGGTCTCCCATGCCATTTGCGAGAGCTAAGTCGTAACTTGCTTGGAGTTCTTTCATGTGGCTTGGTTTATAAGCTGCATGTAAATGGCCATATTTCAGGTCGCAATCGATATTATATTTTTGAACGCGTTCTTTAATGATGTCATGACCACGCCAACGCAGATTCCAAATAAAGTCATCGACATCTTTGCCTAGTTTGTTACGCATTTGCTTACGCATTGCTTCGTCGCCAGACAAACTACCGGTAACTTGACCTCCGTTACGTCCGGTCGCCCCCCAAGCAATTTTGTTCGCTTCTAATAACGCAACGTTCAAGCCTTTTTCTGCGAGCTCAAGTGCTGTATTCACACCGGTGAAGCCACCGCCGACGATCGCAACATCAACATCGATTGCTTGGTTTAGGCTCGGGTAATCGCTTTCTTGGTTGACTGTAGCGGTGTAGTACGCGCCGCATCGTTCGGTATTTGGAGATGAATGAGACATGAATAAGCCGTTTGATATATTTTACAACATGTGTTCAGTTTTGCACGATTAAGAGGTTGTGACAAGTAATAGTTTGTATGCGGTTTGAGGAGGGAGAGGGTAACTAAAATGTGAAGTTTAGGAGCCGATTTTTCGACCCCTAAATATTAATCAGACCTTCTTTAACTACGCGCTTTTCTTAATATCTTTCATCGCTAGTGCAGAAGCTGGCGATACATAAGCGTATCCAAGTGCTTCAGCGACGGGTTCGTTAGTAACCATGCCTTTGTGGACGTTAAGCCCCTCGAGTAAATGTGCGTTTTCTGTCAGCGCATGTACGCCTTTGTTTGCCAATGAAATCGCGTATGGAAGTGTCGCATTGGTCAATGCAAAGGTTGAGGTTCTAGCGACACCGCCAGGCATATTCGCTACACAGTAGTGAACAATGCCATCTACCTCATATGTAGGGTTTTCATGCGTTGTTGCTTTTGATGTTTCGAAACAGCCGCCCTGATCAATCGCGACATCCACCAAGACAGCGCCTTTCTTCATGTCTTTAAGCATGTCGCGGGTAATGAGCTTAGGAGCTGCTGCGCCAGGAATCAGCACGGCGCCGACCACTAGGTCTGCGTTTTTAATGTGTTTTTCGATTGCATCTGCGGTGCTGTATACAGTGTTCATTTGCGAGCCGTAGATGTCATCAATTTGCTTCAAGCGTTCAATGCTACGGTCAAGGATAGTTACGTTAGCGCCAAGTCCAGAAGCCATACGAGCTGCGTTTAGACCTACAACTCCGCCACCAATGACAACCACACTTGCAGGTTCTACGCCCGGAACGCCGCCGAGTAGCATGCCATTACCGCCTTGTGCTTTCTCAAGAGTATGCGCGCCGGCTTGGATAGACATGCGGCCTGCTACTTCTGACATTGGTGCAAGTAAAGGTAGGCCGCCTTTGTCATCGGTAATTGTTTCGTATGCAACTGCTGTCACGCCAGATTTTAAAAGAAGTTCAGTTTGCTTTGGGTCTGGAGCCAGGTGTAGATATGTGAAAAGAAGCTGATCTTCTCGAAGGAGCGCGCATTCTTGTGGTTGAGGCTCTTTTACTTTGATAATCATTTCAGCTTGCGCAAACACATCTTCTGCAGTCGCTACAATTTGTGCGCCTGCCGCAATATATTGCTCATCTTCTAAGCCAATGCCGGCGCCTGCACTTTTTTGCACAATAACAGAGTGGTTGTTTGCGATAAGCTCTTTTACACCCGCTGGCGTTAAGCCAACGCGGTATTCGTGATTTTTAATCTCTTTTGGTACACCGATAAGCATGTTCTCTCCCTCTTGATTCGTGTCATGTTCAAATACGAATAATGTTAGAGAAGAACGAACAGAATTATCTTCTTAATTGTAGCTTGAAAGAAAATTTTTCAGGCTAACCGTCTGTTATTTATATTTTTATTGGATATATGTTCTTTATTATTTAATTTGAGAAGCATGTAATGATTTTATTAGATCGATAAATCTAAGGTCTCTTTGACTTGCTCCATCACTACATAAGACGTTGATTCTAAGACTCCAGGTAAGGTTAAAAGTGTTTCCCCCAGAAAAATTCGGTAGGCATTCATATCGTTTACTCGCGCTTTGATTAGGTAGTCAAAGTTACCCGACACTAAGTAGCACTCTTGCACTTGTTCAAGTGCTTGGGCCGCAGCATTGAAGCGTTTGAAAATATCGTCACTGGTTCTGTTCAAGCGAATTTGAACAAACACTAGTAGAGATGCGCCTAAGGCTTCTGGATCGAGCTGAGCGTGATAACCTTTGATGATGCCCTCGCGCTCGAGCTTTTTTACACGTTCAAAGCATGGCGAACTAGACAAGCCTACGCGCCGCGCCAGTTCAGCAAAACTAATACGCGCATCGTTTTGTAATTCGCGCAATATTTTTAGGTCGATCTTACTGAGCTGCATGATTAATCTCCTTTATTCATTGGGTCATGAAGTCTATTTTAGATGATTATGCCAAAGAATGGATATAGTGCAGAATAAATGGCTGAAACATCTAACAAGTGAAGATGCTACGTACACATCCTGCGACGCAATAAATTTGTTTTTCTTTGTAAATCCGATTTCAAAAATTGCTCGTAATAGCCGTTATTAAACGGCTAATTATTCGAATATATCTTTCAATTGGCTTGTCTTACTCTTACGGCCAATGTTATTGATTCAGTGGAGATCACAATGCGGCATTTGAATTACAACCACTTGCTTTATTTTTGGACTGTTGCGAAAGAAGGTAGCGTTGCGAAAGCTGCCGATATCCTCCATTTGACGCCACAGACTATCAGTGGTCAGTTAAAAGTGCTCGAAGACAGTATCGGAGAACCTTTATTTCAGCGTGTTGGACGAGGACTCGCTATTACTGAGACTGGACGCGTTGTAGAGCAATATGCAGATGAGATCTTTTCTCTTGGGTCTGAACTGACTCAGCGAGTGAAGAGTAAGCAGCCAGGCACTCCCATTAATTTCAATGTTGGGATCGTAGACTCGATACCTAAGTTAATTGCATACAAGATTCTTGAGCCTGCTCTAAGTTTTGAGCAGCCGATCAAAATCGTTTGTATGGAGGGAAAGCTAGAGACGCTGTTGGGTGACTTAGCCGTCCATAAACTTGATTTGATTTTGTCTGATCGAAGTATTCCAACAGGCTTAAATGTAAAAGCTTACAGTCATGAGTTAGGCGAAAGTGATTTGACCTTTTTTGGAACACCCGCCCTGTGCGCGCAATACGAAGGTTCATTCTCCAAATTCTTAGATAATGCGCCTGTTTTGTTGCCAGTGAATAATCATGTCTTGCGTCGCAGTCTCGATGATTGGTTTGATCGAGAAGGCATTACTCCGAAAATCGTCGCTGAATTTGATGATAGTGCATTACTCAAAGCTTTTGGCGAGGCAGGCGCGGGCTTCTTCCCAGCGCCAAGTGCTATGCGTCGACAAGTTGAAACAATGTATGGGGTAAAGGCAATTGGAGAAGTGTCTGATGTATCAGAGCACTTCTTCGTGATTTCGCCGGAGCGAAAGTTAAAACATCCTGCGGTGGTGTCGATTACCGAAACCGCGCGTTCAAATCTAGCTTCGATCAACCAGTCTGAGCGACTGTTTTAGGCTCATTGATTCCTCGTATTCTACGCAGCATTGAGCGTCTCGCTTTGGCGAAGATCTGCTCGATCGCTGCGCCACAATTCTCAAGTTCGAGTGCAATAGATATCTTCTGACCATTCGCTGGTATTACATCGAGCTCACAGCGATATACGGTGTCTTGAACGCTCGTTTGTTTGTCAATAAATAGATTCACTGACTCAATATCGTCTACAAGACTCCCTAGATGGATGTTGTAATACAGATCTATAGTGCGTTCCCAATATGCCAATACTTTTTCGTTCACGTTTAGGTACAGCATTACGAGCCTCCTCTTCAGCGTTTAACCAATGCTACTGAATGCGAAATAGCTTCTTCCATCAGTTATTAATCAACGATGAGTTCGAATACTTCGATCAATAATTGTTCGCTTTTATGATCATTTTTTTCGTTCTTTCGAGACGAATAAATCTTCTTTTTTCGAAGTGACGTGGATGACAGGATGACACCTACGGTTCACAACGATGGAGACTCGTAAATGAAGACTGTACATAAATACCTTCTCGAGAATGAAGGCAAGGACACAACCTTAAAGCCTAAGGAAGGGTTCAAGGTTCTTCACTGTCAGCGAGTATTAGTTGATAAAGCCATTTACTTGTGGGTAGAAGAACCTTTGCCGGCGGAAACGCCTTCGGTAAATGAGACCTTTCGCATTGTGAAATCTGGCGACCCTGTTCCCGTATTAAGTCAGCATGTTGCTACGACAGTCGATGTTTATGCTCCCGAGGCATATCACGTATTTCAGGTGTCTCGTCAGATTGTTTCTACTGGAAACGAAGCCCAATCCACCATAGCGCAAGAAGCTAAAGCACCGCTGTATTTACCATTGAGAGCTTAATTTTGGAGGCCTTTGAGAAAGTTAATTACTTCCTCTATTAATCATCTCCACCTTTAGCGTAAAGCAACTCCCTAAACGTGCTTTACGCTTTTTTTGGATTCATTTTTATAGACAGAATTTATCGATGATTTAGAGGTATATTCGACTTTTTCGGCGTACTACTGATGCGTATAAAGGATTGCTAAACAAGCTAACAATGGAGATCGTTGTGACAAAAGTTTTTCGAGAGATGGTTCAGCATGATGCTGCTGGAGGTGTGTTGTTGATTTGTGCTGCCCTATTGGCCCTTATCATGGCTAATTCGGGCATCAACATGTTCTATAGCGACTTCCTTAACATGCCGGTTGTCTTGCAACTAGGTGGCTTTGAAATAGCGAAACCGCTGTTGCTATGGATCAATGACGGACTCATGGCTTTGTTCTTCTTCCTTATAGGTCTAGAAGTAAAACGCGAAATACTAGAAGGACATTTGTCATCGAAGGATCAAATTATTCTTCCTGGTATAGCGGCAATAGCAGGGATCGTTGCTCCGGCTTTAGTGTATGTATTTTTTAATACTGGCGATGAAGTCGGGCTAAGAGGTTGGGCGATTCCTTCGGCGACCGATATTGCCTTTGCGCTGGGTTTGTTTAGCTTATTTGGTAAGAGCTTGCCTTTAACCTTAAAGCTGTTCTTACTGTCTGTGGCTATCTTCGATGACATTGGCGCAATCGTTATTATCGCTCTGTTTTATTCTGCGGATTTGTCAGGTCTTTCTTTGTCTGTGGCGGGATTTGGCTTAGTCGGATTGTTTATCTTGAACCGTTTAAAGGTGAGAGCGCAAGCTGCGTATATCATCATAGGTGTGGTTGTCTGGGCGGTCGTATTGAAGTCAGGCGTGCATGCGACGCTTGCTGGTTTCATCGTCGCTTGGTTTATACCTCTCAATGTGAAGACTGAGCACGGGCATTCCATGCTCAAGCAAATGGAGCATGGCATTCAGCCATGGGTCGCATTTTTCATCCTGCCTGTCTTTGCGTTCGCTAATGCGGGTGTGAACTTGGTAGGTATTGGAGTGGAAGACTTGTTCCATCCCGTTACGATGGGCATCGCACTTGGGCTATTTGTTGGTAAACAAATCGGTATTTTTGGTGTGTGTTGGTTAGCAATCAAGTCAGGTATTACATCGCTTCCTAAGGGAACGACTTGGTTACAACTCTATGGTGTGTGTATTCTTTGCGGCATAGGTTTTACGATGAGTTTGTTTATCGGGTCGCTTGCTTTTGAAGGCATGGATGCAGCATATCAAGAGAGCGTTAAGCTAGGAGTTTTGTTAGGCTCGTTGTTGTCAGCCGTGATGGGATCGATAGTAATTGTGAAGAGTCGTGAACAAGAGGTGCCAGACCTGCGAGCACAACAGAGCTACTCATAGTTAGGACTAAGGCTTTGCTCAGCTTATGCTGGGTAAAGCCTTGATAGTAGTGCTGGGACGGCAGTTTCAGTCCTTAAGATCCGATCTCCTAGATGCACAGACTCAAACTGTTGTTCGTAAAATTTCGAGACCTCATATTTTGTAAATCCTCCCTCTGGACCAATTGCTAAGGTCACTGGCTGTTTCGGATCTAATTGAACAGGGCACGGCGTTTCAGTGTGCGGATGTGCGATGAGTTTGAGGTCATTTCCCGCTAGGTCGCTTAATTCGTCTTCTACAAAAGGTTTGAACAGCTTTCTTGTTTTGAATACGGGCATCACCGTATCTTTGGCTTGCTCTAAGCCGATGAGCGCATTTTCACGCAGTGATTCCTCGTTTAACCAAGGGGTCTGCCAATAACTCTTTTCTACCTTCCAGGCATTGATAAAGGTGAAGTCTTTGACTCCCATCGTGACGGCAGTTTGAATGATGCGACGAAGCATTTTAGGCCGTGGTAGCGCCAATACGAGCTTGATCGGTAATGGTGCTGGGGCTTGCTTTGTACAGCGAAATGTTAGCTTTGCTTGTACTTGATTGAGCTCGGTTAATGTGCCTTTCCCAATCAAACCGTTTTCAATGCCTACGCTCAGCGTATCACCGGTTTTCGCGCGCAAGGTCTTGTGGATATGCTCGAGCTGCCGTCCTTTAATGACGGCAGTCGACTCATCGATAATATTGTTTGGAGAGAGTAAGAGCAGGTTCATTACTAGTTTGTTAGTTGCTCATTTTCTGTTTGTTTTTTCTCAATAAGTTTTGAAAACAGTAAACCGATTTCGAACAAAAGCCACATTGGAAGGGCTAGCAATGTTTGAGAAATAACGTCAGGTGGAGTCAGAAGCATACCCACAACAAAACAGCCAACAACGAGGTAAGGGCGCTTCTCTGAAAGGCTGGCTGTGCTTGTCGCCCCCACTGACACGAGAATAATAATCGCAATCGGGATTTCAAAAGCAAAGCCGAACGCGAAAAACATCTTCATGACGAAGTCGAGATAGCGACTGATGTCAGTCATCACCGCAACACCTTCTGGTCCTGCAGAGGTAAAAAATCCAAATACCAATGGGAATACGACAAAGTAGGCAAAGGCCATTCCTAGATAAAACAGCAGCACGCTTGAGAATAATAAAGGCATTGCTAGGCGCTTTTCTTTATCGAACAGAGCGGGAGAGATAAATCCCCAAATCTGGAAAAGCACATAAGGCATTGCGATAAAGATCGATGCGAAGAAAGTAAGCTTGAAAGGGGTTAGAAAAGGCGAGGCAACTTCTGTTGCTATCATGGTTGTGCCTTCAGGCATCAGCGCACGAAGTGGCTCGGATAATAATTGATAAAGATCGTTCGCAAAATAATAGAGAGATAGAAATACCACTATGACCGCGATCACGGCTTTAAGCATACGATTTCTTAGCTCAATTAAGTGAGCCATTAAAGGTTGAGCCTGATCGTTTTCAGGCGCGCTTGAATCGTTGTCGCTCATACTTCTTTACTTGGTGCGGTTGAAGATTCCAATGGCTGACTGGTGCTAAGGCTTTCTTTTTCAACGTCGGCTAATGCTTGCGAAACTGTCTGATGAATTTTGTTTGCATCATCATTGATATCCAAGCTGTTGCCTTGTTTTTTAAGTTGCTCTCGAAGTTCTTCTATTTCTACCTGACGATCAATTTCTTGAGAAAGTGTGCTGGTTAGTCGTCGAGCTTTGCCAATCCATTTGCCAATTGTCGCGGCTGCTTTAGGAAGACGCTCTGGCCCCAGGACGAGCAGCGAAATAATGGCAACGATGATAATTTCAAGAAAGCCAATATCAAACATAGGTGTTTATCTATGCCTTGTTATTGTCTGAATTTGTTTTTTCAGCTTTAACGTCGATCACGTCATCATCTTTCTTATCAAGCGGTTTAGCTTGCTCTTCGTCTTTCATTGCTTTTTTAAAGCCTTTTACTGCGCCGCCAAGATCTCCGCCCATATTGCGAAGTTTTTTGGTGCCGAATATCAAGGCAACAATCACTAAAATAATCAGTAGCTGAGTAGGGCTGATTCCCATATTAAGACTCCTTCTTACGTTGAGCTTTTTCTTCTAAGCCAGAGAGGTTAAAGCGTCGCTCCAACTCATTTAGTATTTCTTCGTTCGTAATGTCTAAGTGAGATAGCATAACCATAGTATGAAACCAAAGGTCTGCTGTCTCGTATATTAGATCTTGTTTATTACAATCAGTTTGCGCATCTTTCGCTGCCAAAATTGTTTCGGTGCATTCTTCGCCAACTTTCTCGAGAATTTTATTTAGTCCCTTATTGTGAAGGCTTGCGACGTATGAACTTTCTGGATCTGCTGAACGCCGTGCATCCAAAACTTCTTGTAGTTGCTTTAATACGTCAGACATTAAATTCAATTCTCCAATTACTTTGATGTAAGCAGTAGCCAGGCACCTAGCGTGATACTTAGTGCAGAGGCGGCTGACAGTGTTTGCGCGATGTGGAGCCAATCCGCATTGCTTGAGATTAAGCCTGTGCCAATCAATACGCAAGCAAGTACTTTACGTTTCTTGTTTGGTTTTTGTGTATCGCCTTGGTATGAGCTTGTTTGTGCCCTTGGGGGCTCGAGACGACTTAGGTTGTCCATGGTCTCGTAGATTAACTTAGGTAGTTCTGGTGACTGCTGTACTAAATCTGGGAATTGCTCGCGTAGTCGCTTGAATACGCCTGGTGGTGCAAGTCGATCGCGCATCCAGCGTTCTAGAAAGGGTTTTGCTGTACTCCATAGATCCAGATCTGGGTATAGCTGTCGGCCTAATCCTTCAATATTGATTAAGGTTTTCTGCAAAAGAACGAGTTGAGGTTGTACTTCCATATCGAAGCGTTGTGCGGTTTGGAAAAGACGCACTAAGAATTGGCCAAATGAAATTTCGCTTAACGGTCGTTCAAAAATGGGCTCACAGACTGTTCTTATTGCCGCTTCAAATTCTTCCACGCGTGTTGTCGATGGCACCCATCCAGAGTCAACATGTAAGCGTGCTACTTCGTGGTAGTCGCGATTGAAGAATGCGAGCAGGTTGCGGGCAAGATAGTTCTGGTCTTCTTCGCCAAGAGTACCGACAATGCCGAAATCGACGGCGATATACTGAGCTGCTTGCGGATTTTTTGTTGAAACAAAAATATTGCCGGGATGCATGTCTGCATGGAAAAAACTATCGCGAAAAACTTGTGTGAAGAAAATCTCGACACCGCGTTCAGCGAGAACTTTTAAATCAACATGATGTGCTTTTAGCGTTTCGATATCGGCAACGGGAGTGCCATATATGCGTTCCATCACGAGCACATGTTGATTGCAATAAGGCCAATATACTTCTGGGATATAAATCAGCTCTGAGTTTAAGAAGTTACGGCGGATTTGAGAGGCATTGGCTGCTTCGCGTTGCAAATCAAGTTCATCGAATATGGTTTTTTCATAATCGAGAACAATTTGTTGAGCGCGTAAGCGTTTGCCGTTTTTCCATAAAGCTTCAAGCAAGTATGCAAATAGCTTCATGAGCGACAAATCTTGCTGAATAGTCTTCTTAATGTTTGGACGAATGACTTTAACAATCACTTCCTGTCCGTTAGGCAACTGCGCACTATGCACTTGAGCAATAGACGCTGAGGCCATGACGTCTTCATCGAATCGTGAAAACACCTCAGAGACAGGTCGGCCTAAACCCTTTTCAATAAGTAGAATCGACTCTTTCTGACTAAAGGGAGGTACTTGGTCTTGTAGCTTTTTCAGCTCATTGGCTAACTCGTCATCTAATAAGTCACGACGCGTTGAAAGCAGCTGCCCAAATTTAATAAAAATCGGGCCGAGAGTTTCAATGGCTAATCTCAGACGAACGGCTTTTGAATGCTTAGGTCTTGGAAACAACTGCCAAGGAGCCAGAATAAGCAGTAATCGCAGTGAGGTAGGGAGCGAAGTTAGTGGAAGAAAGTCATCTAAGCGATAACGGCAAGTCACCCATAATATTTTGAAGGCCCTGCTTAACTTTTTAGTTCCTAAGTCGGCAGCCAAACTAACCTCGCTTGATGCGTTTCGAAAGTGATCTTACTCTTGCTTCTAGACGATCTCCGGCCAAACGGAGTTGGTCTATCGCTTCGAATTGCTTGTTGGCTAATGCGCGAGAAGGAAGTAAACGAAGTTCGTATTTTACGAACTCTTCTAGGTCTTTCACGAAGTTTTTGCTGAAGGTCTTTGCAATGGTGATGCTTTGTTTTGCGCCGCTGCTGATAAATTTTGCTGGTGTATCGCCAATGAAGTTAGCTAGCAAGCCTTCCCAGTCGATATCTAAATTATCTGCAAAACGCTGAATTTGTTGTGCGCGTACGGCATCACCAGTAAACGCAAGGTCGCCTGAGTTCAGTAGAGTGGCAGTGTCTCTATAAGCGGCCAATTTTAATAGTCCTGACAGGCTGGCGGTCATGGTGACTGTTGGAGCTTGCTCTGCAGATAAAAGTAAGATGCGATTGTTTTTTGCGCCAATGAATAGCGATTGATTTAGATTGCTAATACGTAGTTCGAGCACACAGCCATTAAGAGGCTTTAGTTTTTGTTCTGAACCTGGATCCATAGATAAGGTAGCGTTGAGTGTTTTCTCAACGCTAGGTGCGAACTGTTGGAATAAAGGTTGGCTAAAGATGTTCACTACGCCTTTACTCCGGTGTGTAGAGCAACAATGCCGCCAGTCATATTTTGATAGCGCGTATTAACGAATCCTGCCTCATCCATCATACCCTTCAAGGTTTCTTGGTCTGGATGCATACGAATAGATTCAGCTAGGTATTTATAGCTTTCACTATCATTTGTGATGAGCTTGCCCATCATAGGGAGTGCGGTGAATGAGTATTTGTCATACACATCACTAAGCACTGTGTTAGTGGGTTTTGAAAATTCCAATATCAAAAGTCTGCCGCCCGGTTTCAATACGCGGAACATAGAGCGGATAGCTTTATCTTTATCAGTGACATTTCTTAAGCCAAACGCGATCGATACGGCATTAAAGTAATTATCTGGGAAGGGAAGGCATTCTGCATTCGCTTGTACAAATTCAATATTGCTGCCGTAGCCTTTGTCTAATAATCTGTCTCGTCCGACATTGAGCATAGAGGCGTTAATGTCAGCGAGTACAACTTTGCCTTGATCTCCAACGCGTTTGGAGAACTGCATCGTGAGATCTCCAGTTCCCCCCGCAATGTCTAGTACCTTATGACCAGAGCGTACGCCAGAGGACTCAATGGTCAAACGTTTCCATAAACGGTGGATTCCAAAAGACATTAAGTCGTTCATGATGTCGTATTTTGTAGCGACAGAATGAAATACGTCTGCGACTTTGCCGGCTTTTTCTTCGACGTTGACGTTCTCAAAACCAAAGTGAGTGGTGTTTTGATTGGTGTCGTTGTTTGCTTGGGTTTCTTTCACGCTAAGTTGCTCTTGCAAGACTAAATCTGCACCTATTCTATCGTTCACAGAGCTCGAAGACTATCTTGAAAACCAATTAGATTGTTCTGGGTTTGTGCAATATCGGTTAGACTTGCCAAATTGTAAAACTAATCAGCAATAGGATTTTTTGATGAGCGCAATTCGCATCGAAAGAACGCATAACCGAGGACTAGACGCTGCAAAGCAAGAAGCGGAAAGTTTAGCGGAAGATCTAACTGAAAAGTTTGGGCTCAAATACGGTTGGCAAGGTGAGACGCTTGCGTTTAAAGGATCTGGTGCGAAAGGTGAAATTCACTGTGCTTCGGATAGTATCGCGTTAACTTTAGAGCTTAGTTTTGTTTTGCGACCGTTTAAAACACGAATTGAGCAGGAAGTGCATAAATACCTCGACGCGTTTGCTGCAAAATAAAACTACCGATATCTAACAAAAATAAGAATCCTTATGACTCAAATAGCCAATCAGCGTGCTTTAAGCGCACGTGATCTTATCGTTCGTTCTCCCGAGCTTTTTAGAGGCCTTCCAAAGAAATTACGCGGTTTATATCGTGTCGCGCAGCAGCGTAAGAATCCCGTTAATAATTTAGCTTCGTGCTTTGAGCTGGCAGCATCAAAGTTTCCAGACAATATCGCGGTGATGTTTGAAGGGCAGTCTTTGAGTTATAGCGACTTCAATCGCAAAGCTAATCAAATTGCGCATTATCTAGAGGGCACAGGGACGGTAAAGGGCGATACGATTGTTGTCATGATGGAAAATCGTGTTGAGTTATTACTATGCGTTGTGGCGTTAGCGAAGTTGGGGGCAATTGCTGCGCTGATCAATACATCGCAGCGAGGCAATGTTCTTGAACATAGTATTCGTTTGGTTTCGCCCAAGCGCATCATTGTCGGTGAAGAGTTGTTCGACGCTTGTATGGCTGTTGAGTCAGCGCTGCCTGATGGCGATCAAAGTGTGTTATGGGTCGCTGATAAAGCTACGAATGATACGCCTAAAAATGCCTATGATTTGATGGCAGTCGCTGGTAACCAGAGTGAGCAGAACCTCCCGCATAGTGAACACATCCGAGCGAATGATCCTCTTTGTTATTTTTACACGTCGGGCACAACGGGCTTACCGAAAGCCGCCATATTAACCAATGGGCGATATATGAAAGCCTACGGTGGAATTGGGGAAGCGTGTATTCAGTTGCGTAGTGATGATCGCGTTTATGTTCCCTTGCCGTTTTATCACGCGACAGCGATGGTTGTGGCTTGGTCTAGTATCGTATCGAGTGGTGCAACCTTAGTATTGGTAAGAAAGTTTTCGGCAAGTAAATATTGGCATGATGTGGTTTCGCAAGGAGTGACTGCCTTGTGCTATATCGGCGAGTTGTGCCGGTACTTAGTGGCGCAAGCTCCGAGCGATATTGAGCGTGAAAACAAAGTGCGTGTGATGTTTGGCAATGGGCTTCGGCCAGAAATTTGGCGCGAATTTAAACAGCGTTTTGATATTGATCGCGTGCATGAGTTTTATGGCTCGAGCGAAGGCAATGTCGGCTTTATGAATGTGCTCAATTTAGACAATACCGTCGGTTTCTCTCCTGTTCCTTACGCCATTGTCCAATATGACCTCGATGCAGAAGAAGCGCGTCGTTTTTCTAATGGTTATATGAGAAAAGTAAGTCGAGGCGAAGCGGGATTGTTGCTCGGTGAAATTAATGAAAAATCTCCTTTCGATGGGTATACCGAGCCAGAAAAAACAGAGAAAACTATTTTGCGTAATGTCTTTAAGCAGGGCGATGCTTGGTTTAACACTGGCGACATGATGCGTGACTTAGGATTTCGACATGCTCAGTTTGTCGATCGTCTAGGGGATACCTTCCGTTGGAAAGGCGAGAATGTATCAACGACAGAAGTTGAAAATGTTCTGGGTCAATATAGTGGAGTCATCGACGCGATTGTCTATGGTGTCGAAATTCCAAAAACTAACGGGCGCGCAGGAATGGCAGCCTTGCGGTTTGAGAGCGGGCAGTCTTTTGATGGGCGAGCGCTATATGAATATCTGCAGGCACACGTACCAGATTACGCGATCCCTCACTTTATTCGTTTGGTTGATGAGGTTGAATCAACGGGTACGCACAAATATAAAAAAGCGCCTCTGAAAAAAGACGCTTATGATCCGCAGGCTTGCGGTAGTAAGGTGTTTGTTCGATTACCGAAACAAAGCAACTTTGAAGAGCTAACTCAGTCGCTATACCTAGATATTATGTCATCAAAGCATAGCTTCTAAGCGAAAGCTTATTGGCTGCGATCTGAATATTCGCTAGCTGATTTATCGCCGCTATAAACCGCACCAGCGATTTTTTGATTGTGACGGCCAATCAGTTTTCGTTGCAGTTTTGTTTCGAGATTCAAAGCTTGGCGAATGGTTGATAGCCATGCGCCGTTATAGAGCTTCTTGGTTAAGCTGATGGCATCTGGCGATTTGTTTGCAATCTCTTTCAAGAAAGCAGTTGCTTCCGCCATTGGGTCATCGCATATGCGCGTCACGAGGTTGTACTCAGCTGCTTTTTGGGCATCAAATACTTCTGCCGTCATCGTTAATTCTTTTGCCTTATCGATCGAGCAAAGCTCTCTTAATGCGATCGAGCCGCCCATATCTGGTATGAGTCCCCATTTCGTCTCCATGATCGAAAATGTGCAGTTCTTAGATGTGTAGCGAAAGTCTGCTCCAAGCGCTATT
>NZ_LWFI01001419.1:0-922 GCF_001635735.1 Oleiphilus sp. HI0067 | reverse complement strand
AACAATCACCTCGAATGGCAGGTGCATTAATTGGGCTAGGGCTAATTGAATCAATTGACGACGAAGACATTCTAAAATGGGCAGACCCTAATGATACGAATAACGATGGCATTTCTGGGAGACCGAATTATGTTCCCAGCAGAGATACTAATTCATCAGAACTAGGACGTTTTGGCTGGAAGTCCGGACAAGCCACGCTTGCTCAGCAAAACGCCAATGCCCTACACACTGACATTGGAGTTGGTTCGAAGTGGTTCCCTTCTGGTTATGGAGACTGTACCGAGCAACAAACTGACTGTTTGGCGCAAGCACACGGCAATACAGAACAACAAGATGGCTACGAAGCATCAGACAAAGTCATGCAAAGTATTTTGTACTTCACTTCGATGACTAGCGTGCCCAAAAGAGTGAATTTAGACGATAAAGGAATAAAAGGTCAGCAACTATTTTCCGATATTGGCTGCGCGGACTGTCACCGACCAAGTTATACTCTTGATTCAAAAATCCAAGCGCTGCCGGTTAACGAAACCATATGGCCATACTCAGACTTCTTGTTGCATGATATGGGCGAGAAGTTAGCAGATGGCTTTATAGAGCATCAAGCAAACGGCTCTGAATGGCGTACACCCCCACTTTGGGGCCTGGCATACCAAAAGCAAGTCAACCAGCAGTTACGACTATTGCACGATGGTCGAGCAAGAACCGTAACAGAAGCTATTTTATGGCATGGCGGAGAAGCTAGAAAAAGTAAAACGCAATTCGTCAATTTATCTCAGTCTGATCAGAACCACCTGATCCAGTTTGTGGAGTCACTCTAGATGACCAGTCTTTTTATGCGACATAAATCCTTTTTATTAGGGTGCTTATTTTTTACGTCTTGCTCACTCGCCAACGCCGATTGGAACTCATTCAATTCAGACGT
>NZ_LWFI01001418.1:0-744 GCF_001635735.1 Oleiphilus sp. HI0067 | reverse complement strand
ATTGTGTTTGCAATGTCTTCAACGGATTCAAAATTACCGGATGGTTCTAATTCAATGCGCTCTTCACCCACAGTGATAGACCCGCCAGGAATGATAATATTGCGGCTTTTAATCATTGCGCTAAGTTGGCTAGGAGAAATACTTAACTCACTCAACTTTGAATTATCATATTCGACGTATATCTGTTCTTCTTGCACGCCGTACAGATCAATCTTGGCTGCGTCAGGGAGACTCAACAAATCGTCACGTACATCATCAGCAACGTCCTTCATTTCTCTGTAGGTATATCCCTCGGCAGTCAACGCTAAAACGATTCCGTATACATCACCGAATTCATCATTAACTATTGGACCGATAATTCCACTCGGTAAATCTGGTGCTACGCTATCAATTTTACGACGCAGGTCATCCCATATTGGCCGCATATCGGTATAGCTCTCTTTGATATTAGCGACAACAATAGAAACGCCGGTTTTAGAAGTGCTCGTAACGAAATCGAGTTCTGGAATTTCCTGGATAACTTGTTCAATCTGATTACTTACAAGATCTTCCATTCGATCGGGGCTAGCACCTGGAAGATACGTAATCACTTGAGCAGCCCGAATAACAAAGCCAGGGTCATACGCACGTGGGAGATTATTGAACGCTTGGAGACCCGCCAGTAAAACAATGATAAATAAAACCAAGGTAGTACGATTATTCGCAATGGCAGCTGCAGTAATGTTCATTTATTTAATCCTTTTT
>NZ_LWFI01001417.1:0-1108 GCF_001635735.1 Oleiphilus sp. HI0067 | reverse complement strand
AAGAAAGATTATCAATCACTACTTCAACGACCCCAAAATTTCAGACGCCAATAAGGTACTGTTCGCATTTGCTGCTTACAACGCTGGACCAACAAGAATTCATCGATTGAGAAGAACAACAAAAAAACTTGGTTTAGACCCAAACAAATGGTTTGGTAACGTAGAGCATGCCGTTGCTAGACATGTAGGCAGAGAAACGGTGAGTTACGTCGCCAACATTTCAAAATACTTTATCGCTTATCAATTGATTGAGGAACAGCAGAAAATTAGAGATGCCGTTAAAGAAAGTAGCAACGACACCTTCTAAATACTGGATTACAGAGAAGCACCATCAAATACAGTAATCTCTAACGCGCGAGCATCGACATCATCTAAGCAGACTACATTGACTCTAAATTGACCAGGCTCCCTGCGCGTTTCATGAAAAGTGTAAATACCGCATTTATTACAGAAAAAATGTTCTGCCACCTCAGTACCAAAATGGTAGCTACTTAAACACTCGTTTCAATAGACAGATCATTTGCAGCAATCGAGAGGGGCGTCATGACAGCCCCTTTGCGCCGACAGATTGAACAAATACATAGCAAACCGCTCTCGATTTCAGGTCCATCAAAGTTAAACTTGACCGGACCACAGTGGCAACTTCCTTGATGCTTCATCTTATATTTTCCTCTATGCGATAACTTTCTTAAGCTTTTCTAGATAATTATTTTCCAAGTCTCCAGATATAAAACTACTTCGAATGCTATTTTCAGCAAGACGCGCGGCTTGAGCTCGCGTCATCGCTAAATCATTTGCCATGAATTGAAAGTTATCTAACAAGTATCCTCCAAAGAATGACGGGTCATCTGCGTTAACAGTCGCCATCAACCCCCGATCGAGCATTTGAAGGATTGTGTGATCAGCCATCTTCTCAAACACTTTCAAACGCACATTGCTTTGCGGACAAACCGTCAGAGGAATACCCTCTTCCACTAGCCGTTCAACAAGCGCTTCGTCTTCCAAACACCGAACGCCGTGATCAATACGATCAACTTTGAGTAAATCTAAAGCCTCATATATATATGACGGCGGTCCCTCTTCACCAGCATGAGCGACAGCCTTCAGC
>NZ_LWFI01001416.1:0-1015 GCF_001635735.1 Oleiphilus sp. HI0067 | reverse complement strand
TTGTTCTGGTGTTAAGCCGACAACCACCCAGTCTAGATCTTTGCTTTTAAGGTTGAGGAGGCGGTCTCGGACGGCTCCGCCTACGATGAAATAAGAGTCTGCAGGAAGCAGATTAGAATTTGAATGTGATGACATGTCGCTAGCTTAGCTAAAAGGCGTAGCCAAGACCAACTGTTCCGCCAATTTCTACTTCATTAATCATTGCGGCGGCTTCAATACTGAATCCATGTGGTTGATACAAAAAACCACCCGTTAGAATAGCTTTGTCTTTGGCGGCTTCAGATGTTTGTGCCATGTTGATGCGCATGCCCGCACGGAGGTGAAAGTCGTCTCTTAAAAAATATTCTCCACCGAAACTTAGAAAGCGGGTTAATCCTTCGAAGTCATAGACCTCGTTTTCTGAAAGATCGATATCCATAGTAAGCATGTAGTTTTGGCGGTAATGCGCCACGCCAAACTGATAGAGTGCTTGCACAGCACGAGCTGTGCCGGGATAAGGGCCTGTGCGGCTCGCATTTTCAGGTCTGTATGGTGTGAAATCGGTCGGGATCATGTTCATACCAACAAAAGAGAAAATCCATTCGCCGTCGAGTATCGGACCTGAAAGGCCTAGCTCTTCGCGCATAAAGGATTCGGTCATTAACATTGAGAACCCTAAATCAACATTCCATTCTAAGAAATCACGACTTACCTGTTTGTCTGGTGGGTTGCGTGGGTTATATGTGTTAATACTTTCCGCGCGATGTGAACCCCTTATTTCGACTAGCTTGGGCGTGAAGCCCCAAGATATTGGCATGTTGTAAGAAATTACATTTGTGGTGGCTACGGTAACACCGAACTCACTAATATCGACATAGGTGTTGTCGACGGTTGAACTGAGTCGCTCCTCAAGAGTCCCTAAAACAGAACCACCGCTATCGAGAGTGTCTATTAATTCCGCAAACTTGGCTTCATCCTTGTTAAGAATCGTCGTCATTTCACGTATATCACGGCGAGTATAAAAGTTAATCGTGAC
>NZ_LWFI01001415.1:0-1319 GCF_001635735.1 Oleiphilus sp. HI0067 | reverse complement strand
TGCGGCGGCAGAGCAAGCCGAAGCGCATCAGTTCATTCAAAACCTTAGTGATATCAAAGGCCGCGCCGGTTACGAAGCCCACGTGGGCGAGCGTGGTGTAAAACTGAGTGGTGGTCAGCGTCAGCGTATTGCGATCGCACGCGTCTTATTAAAAGATGCACCGATTCTTGTCTTAGATGAGGCGACATCTGCACTCGACTCTGAAGTCGAAGCTGCGATTCAAGAAAGCCTCTATAAATTAATGGAAGGTAAAACAGTTATTGCGATCGCGCATCGTTTATCAACAATCGCCGCGATGGATCGCTTAATCGTGCTAGATGAAGGGCGTATTGTTGAAGAAGGATCGCACCTAGAGCTGATTGCCAAAAATGGCATTTATGCTCAGTTATGGCAACGTCAATCTGGCGGATTTATTGGCGATTAAGAGTCACCTTGCAGGGTCATGATGAGCGTTCTCGGTCCGCCTGAAATACGGTGCTCACCAAGATAAATACCTTGCCATGTGCCTAGAGCAAGACGCCCATTAGTGATCGGAATCGTCAGAGAAGATCCAAGCATGACCGACTTAATATGTGCTGGCATATCGTCAGCACCTTCATAGTCGTGCTCATAAACAAAACTCCACTGCCCCACGTCGGGAACAAGCTTTAAGAAGTAACGTTCCATGTCTCTGCGCACACTCGGATCTGCATTTTCATTAATGCATAAAGACGCAGAAGAATGTTTGATGAATAAGTGTGCAAGCCCGACTTCGAAGTTTGCTATCTCAGGTACTTGCTGAACAATCTCATCCGTAACGAGATAAAAGCCTCTTTTTTGCGCTTTTAGCCGAATCGTACGTTGAAGCCACATAATGCTCTCACCCAACAATCAATTTACACGAGAGACTAGTGTGCCAGAAAGAAAAAGGCACTGGCCACTAGGAAGACTCAAAACCTAGTGCCGTGCCGAGATAAAACGAGAGGAATTAAGATGACAAGCCAAGCATCTCATTTTTCAACGAATCTTGAACGGGCGAATCGCCCAACCAAATACCAAATAATGCTTGTTTAAAATCTAAACTCGGCACCTCTGAAATAACAAAGTTATTACGATGTACCTGAATGACTGACTTTGCAGGGTCTCAAGACAATAAGAAGGTATCGCTGACATCAATAGGCTCATCAAAGGCTGAGAGAAGTTGTTCAATTCTTGGCTCCATTGCAGAGATATCACCAATTGATTGCTCAAAGCCTTCACGGGTCGCTTCTTGAAGCTTGTCACTACTAATTAAGCTTGATTCAATTTCTAAACAAATTGCCATAGGAGCATTGTCTTCA
>NZ_LWFI01001414.1:0-646 GCF_001635735.1 Oleiphilus sp. HI0067 | reverse complement strand
TTTAATCAAATTTTTATTCGATGGGACTTAAAGTAAAAAGACTATGAACAAAAAAACGATAAGTATCGCTGTTGCGTTAGCGAGTATTTCACCTGATCTACTGTACGCAGAACAAACGAAAGACAATGCAACAAAACTGGAACAAACAGTTGTTACGGGCACGCATGCAAAAGAAGCGCACGACATAAAAATTGAACCAAGTTCAACCAGTAAATTAAATGTATCATTAGAAGATCTTCCGCGCTCCGTAGATATTATTAGCAATGACGAGTTTACCGAACGAGGCTCTCTCAACCTACAAGATACATTAAATTATACTTCTGGTGTTTTTGCGGGCCCGTTTGGCATCGACACCCGCCTCGACTCTTCACAAATTCGTGGCATCNAGCCTCAACAATTTGAGGACGGCTTTATAGCATTTGAAGGTTTTTACAACGCGCCTCGCGTTGAAATTTTCACCTATGAGAACATCGAAGTCGTTAAAGGACCATCTTCAACTTTATACGGCCAAGGCGCACTGGGCGGAATCATTAATGCCAACTCTAAGCTTCCAAAGGAAGATGCCCAAGGTGAGTTTGGCGTACAAATCGGTGAAAATAGTCGAGTACAAACCATGTTTGATTCTACTGGCGCGATCAATGAGGAT
>NZ_LWFI01001413.1:0-906 GCF_001635735.1 Oleiphilus sp. HI0067 | reverse complement strand
ATAGCTCAAGCCTTAGCGGCAATGCAAAAGCTGAATTCCTTACCGCCTATTCCAAAGACATCATCAGCGGTAGCACCGATAACCTCACTAATCTACGATCAAAATACCATGGCAGTAAAACCACCGACGAAATCTTCGCAGAAAGCCGTGAACAGATTAACCGTATTGCCGAAATGAAGAAGCGCGAGCAAGCAGAGTATAAACAGCATCAAGCTATCCAAGAGCAGAGCAACAATCCTTCTTCTGCTAAAACTGCCGCAATCAAATACAATGCACCAAGTACGGGCGTAAGCAGCTCATCGAATCGTGCTAATACCGCCCACCAGCAGCCAACGAAGAAATCGGTAGCTGGCACAACTTACGTGAAGATTAACAACCAGTGGCAAAAGATTGATTCCCAAAACCGCTCAAGCGCTCAAGATAGCCAGACCAATAGTCAAAGCTATCAAGGTGGGCATGGCACCAATAATAGCCCATCACAACAACAAGTGGCTAGCGAGACCCAGTCTTCCTCTGCCACCACTTCCAAGCCACAAAAGCCCAACAAGCCACAATGTATGCCTGAGGACGANCATGGCGTACGAATACCTGCCGCCGGCATTCCTAAAAACAAGTGGTGCTACATCTATACTCTGCAACGACCCCTAAGCTGGACCGATACTGATATTAATAATTCGCCGTTGGGCTTATTTGGGTACGAATCCGGCAGCCTAGAAGGAGCTAGAAACCAGGTAGAACTATCAATGGCGACCAAAGCGAAGGAAATCTGTAAAGCTGAAGGCTACGACGGCATTTATGATGATGATTACCGCTTTGGTGAACTCATACACTGGTCTGAAGTTGATTGTGAAGAAAAAGTACGGTTGGGTTCGACGTTCTACTTTTGCCGAGGCGATGCCACTTATC
>NZ_LWFI01001412.1:0-991 GCF_001635735.1 Oleiphilus sp. HI0067 | reverse complement strand
GATATCAAAAGCAAACGCCAACACGAAACAAATACTCGAGACTAACGATAAGCGCTCTAACACTGGATAACGCCTTGTTTGTGATCGTTGTAAGCCACGGTCAGTGAAAAAGGGTATTACCCTGCCTCCCATCACGAGGACAACATGCATCATGATGAAAAATACGATTTTTAATACATCCAACGAAAGATGTTGATCATTCATATACAGATACGACTCAACGGCGCATATGCTCGCAAAGACAAACAAAACAACAGGAAAGGCATAGTTACGCGTATTACGACTGATCAACACCATATGCGCGAGCTTTAGCCCACCAGCAGCGAATACAAGACCATCTAATGCCGCAGCGATTGATAAGCTACTTCCAGTGACCCAAAAAAAGCGCGCTGCAATCCAGATCGAGACGAGAACGCCCAACATTGCGCCTTTGAAAGTCTGCTGCCCTGTCCAATTAGCGCACGCAGTCAGCAGAAAGCCCAACATCACAGTCGCTACGAAACCAAACAACATTTCACGGACATGCCAAACAAGCCCTACACGGTCAAAAGCAAAAAAGCCTGCAACCACTGACACCCATAAGGAAAGCGATAAGATTGAATAAGCAGCGGCTAATAAAAAGAACGGCCTAAACGGACTACTCAGAAATGAAGTCATACTCCCCACCTAGAACTCTAAACAATGCCCATGGCGACCAATCGCGAAAACGATATAGCCAATTTTGAATGCTGCAGCAGACACTATAGTCACGATATGACCAATTAATTGAATGACTAAAGAGAACATAGATGCGAACGGATAAGAAACAAGAATACTTAACACTAGAATCAAACCGCTCAAAGCCATTACTTTTCCACCAACACTAGAGATTGCAGCGAAGTTTTTCATTTTCATTCCTCAGTTTTGTATCAGCTAGATCTGTTTAATGACTAGCTAGCGAGGAAAATGCCAATTCTTATTTATTTATAAATCAAAAACTTAATATAAAATC
>NZ_LWFI01001411.1:0-1690 GCF_001635735.1 Oleiphilus sp. HI0067 | reverse complement strand
CACTTGCATCGCGTGCATTGAGTAGCCCTGCTAACTGGTCTAGACGTGACTCTACTTCTGCGGCGATCGAACCTAGATCGTCTTTTGTAAGCGCACCATTACCCGCTGAAACCGCAAGCGTTCTCAAACGCTCAATCACTTCGTTGATGCCACCTAAGCGATCATCTTGCAGTGATAAACGCCCTTCAGCCAATTCAACATTTCGTTGAAACTGCTGATTAACCGACAGCTCCTGTTTCAGCTCTAGAATACGCGTGGAAGCAACAGGATCATCGGCTGGCGTCAGTACGCGCTTGCCCGACGCGAGCTGCTGCTGCGTTTTCTGTTGTTGCGCGGTGACATCTTGAATAGACGACATCGCTCTGTCATAGATCTGTACTGTAGAGATTCTCATATGTGCTCGTTCCTATCTCTATCTAAATGCGCCTAGCAGGGTATCGAATAAATCTCGTGCCACCGAGACCACCTGTGCAGAGGCGTTATATGCAGCCTGAAACTGCACTAATTTGCCTGCTTCTTCATCTAAGTTCACCGCTGCGATCGAGTCTCTTAGACCGGATGTTTGATCTAGCAAAGCCTTGGCAGACTCACTCTCAAGACGCGCTCTATTGGTTACAGTGCCGACTTTCTCGACCACTTGCGCATAAGACTCACCATACGAGACCGAACCCTCAACTAAGCCTTCAAACTCGAGCCCCGCCATCGCTAAGGCATTTCTGTTATCAGATACACCATCGGTATTGTATTCAATGGTGAACTCATCCCCTTTTACACTTTCGCCTTGAATTTCAAACGTAAAACCACGATAAGCTGATAATGCTGGCGGCGCTAAATCAAACACTGTCGCCGTATTGCTCGTAAATGAAATACCTTGCGCCATCGACATATCAACAGCACCAGCCACCGCTATACCTTGTGCAGAGTTGACGGTTTGCGTGGCGACAACTGGCGAACCAGCAGCATACGGATCAATACGACTTACATCGACACTATCACCAAGACCCGTCACCTCAATAACAATGTCTTCGCCCGTCACAGAACGCAGGTCTATTTGGGTTCCATCACTGACAGCAATAACGTCAAGGTTAGGGTTATCGTTAATGGCACGCGCTATTTCTACTGGCGTATAGGTAGCAGGAGGCGTAACGGTAATCGTCTCACCATTAATGATTAAACCTAAAGGGTTCGGGTCACCATCATCTACAAAATTAGTGAGTCGCACTTGCGTGTAGGCATTTGCTTTAATGCCCTCGACGGCAGTGAGGTCTTGTGCGATTTGTCTGGCGGAGCTGTTAGCCGCAATATTCACTGTTTGCGATGTCACGATTCCGGTATTGGTGTCTCGCGACTGAACTTGTAAGGTTTGCGCGCCATAACCGTTTACAAAAGGTCCCGCGCCAGCTGCTGGTAGCGTCAAGGTATCTGGCCCTGTTGCCGACACTAAGGTTTCACCTGGGTCGGACGTAAACAACATGTTGCTTAAGCCTTGCGCATAAAACTGGTTATTGATCGGTGGCGACAAAGGCTCAGGACTAGCCGGATTGCTGTTATCAAGCACTTCGTAATAATTGTCTGTGACGAAGCGAATCAACAAAGGAGGGCTCAGCTCACCTGGCACTGCAAATTCTGACAAAGGTTGATTGGTCAGAGGGTTATTAACATCGAGCATTTCACCTAGCGTAATTTGAGC
>NZ_LWFI01001410.1:0-1589 GCF_001635735.1 Oleiphilus sp. HI0067 | reverse complement strand
ACAAGACCATCACTACCCCTATGAATTTATCACTGAAGGAATTCGTCGCATCGTGCCGAAGGTAGAGGAGCTAGAACAACGTTTAAGCAACTTAATTCCGAGAACAAAAACGCTCATAGATATGCGCGACATCCTGTCGAATATTTTGGTAATCCTGGAAGCTCAAAACGAGTTTTAGAGGAATCTTTGGTGGAGGACAGAGATGGCAATGAAACCCTCGGCCCTCCACACAAACCAAATTACATGGCGACCATCATTGGCCATGTATAGTGATCAACTAATAACGCAACAAACAACAGCATCAAATAAGTGATCGAGAATTTAAAAGTATTGATCGCATCATGCTTATGATGATTTCGAATCATGCGCACAGACCACTGAATAAAGCGCAAGCCAAGTAACACTGCAGAAACTAAATAAATCTCTCCGCACATACCCGTCAAGTACGGAAGAATAGTTACTAACAACAAGATCACGCTGTATAGCAAAATGTGCAACTTAGTGTATGACTCTCCATGCGTGACTGGGAGCATAGGTATGCCAACCTGTGCATATTCTTCTTTTCTATGAATCGCTAAGGCCCAAAAATGCGGGGGCGTCCACGCGAAGATAATGAGCACGAGCAATAAGGCATGAGGATCCAAATAACCTGTTGAAGCAGTCCAACCTAACAGAGGAGGCGCAGCGCCTGCCAAACCACCAATCACAATATTCTGGGGAGTAGCACGCTTGAGATACATCGTATAAATTAATGCATAGCCGATTAATGAAGCTAAGGTTAACCAGGCCGTCAGGGCATTCACCCAGACCATTAATACCAGCATCCCGATGCTGCCAATTAATGCCGCAAAGATAAGTGCAGATGCACTATCTACTTTCCCCTGCACGATCGGGCGTTTCTTGGTACGCGACATGTGCACGTCAATGCGTTGATCAACGACATGATTGATTGCCGCAGCGGATCCCGCCATCAACGCAATCCCTAGATTACCCAATATAAGAGCTTCCCACGATGGCAAGCTATATGTCGCTAGGAGCATACCCACGACGCTAGTTAGCAGCATGAGGGCAACCACTTTAGGTTTGCAGAGTTCTAGATAGTCTTTCCAAGAAGCACTCGCTGAACTCGTGCTTACTGACACTGTTGTTTTCATTACGTCCTCCCGCCTTATTATTTTTGTAGGCGATATATCTGATAATTGAGGTTCATCATGCTTAACAACAACAAAGCACCTACAGCATTATGCGCAACTGCAATAGCCAATGGAACCAATAAGATCACATTACTTAAACCTAAACCAAACTGCACGACGAGCACTGCAGACATCAGCAATAAGGCATTACGAATGGAAGATGCGTGATTCTGGCGCCAAAGCACAAACACCATCCATATCAAATACACTGACAAGACAATCGCCCCAACACGATGTGTAACCTGTATCGCGACACGACTCTCATTGTCCATCGTTCCTCCCAAATAATTGGGGCCGACTTCTTGCGTTAAATCAAAGCCTTTCCCGAAATCCATATCCGGCCAAAAACTACCCTGACATGTCGGTAGTTCATCCCCACACGCGAGCGCGGCGTAA
>NZ_LWFI01001409.1:0-16540 GCF_001635735.1 Oleiphilus sp. HI0067 | reverse complement strand
GCCTGGAAAGTATCAGCGTGAGCCATACCTGCGCCAAGACCTGAAACTAGAGTTGTTGCGATTGCTGCTTTTTTGAATACGTTTTTCATGGATAGTATCTCCGAACACTTATTTAGTTTTGAAATTGCTGAATTAAATTTTTATATCGTGACCTTAGGGCCATCTTGTTTGTCTCTCTTTCGAAAGACCTTTCATATTTACTACTTTCGCACTTACTGCTTGTACTGCTTGCTTCCTGCTCTTAACTGCAAGCTGCTTATATGCAGCTTTAAGCGAGGCTTGTGGCCTCTACAACATCACGATTAGATATTTCGTCACGTTGTAAGCAGCGCGTTTTTTAAAATGTTTTGCATTTCGTTTGCGCTTAATTTCAGCTTAGCTAGATCACAGAACTTGCACGCCGAAAAACAGGCCGTTTTGTAGCGAAGTGTTACAAGGTGTTTGCACAATGTGTCGATACTCGTCCGCGATGTAAAAAACGAACCTTTTTTACACAAGGTTCAGCAACAGATTGCAACAAAGCGCCGATTTATAAATTTTCGACAGACTGAATAATTACTGTTGAATGCAAATCAAGAAGAAGAGACACTGTTCAAAAATAATACTACCGCCCTTTTTAATCGTTTTTCTGAGTAAAGGTTCGACGTTGCAGCTTAAGTCTTTAACAACTTTCTTATTGGTATGTTGTCTTGCTATGTTCAACACAACGGCTAAAGCAGAGGTTACCATTACAGAGATAACCCCCATTCAATTTCCAGACGCGGTCTTAAATCCGAGCAAAACTGCTCGTCTGCGGGTGACATGGAAAGGCCAATTAAGAAATGTAAGAAACACTCAAGTACTTGGCGATGTGTATAATGAGGCGGAATTTCTAGTAACAAGTGATACGAACAATCTTATCACTGTTGATATGACGAGCGTTGGTGACGTGCCGGGCGTCATCCTCAAAACCTTTCAGTTCCGCTATAAAAACGAAACCTACACGAAGTTCCCAGTGACCGGGCTAGCTAACCCAGGGGTAGATGGCGAAATTGTGCAAGTAGGCATGCGAATTCAGTACACTAAGAACACAAGCACGGGAGGCATCACTCCCAGTTACGACATTACAATCACCGAAGAAGAACCGATCGTTGTGCCTTGATCGGCTGACGGGGACCATAATTTCCGAGGTCAGAGTACTTTTACTCCGACCCCAATATTTAATTCATTAATCTATCCAATGACTCATCATTAAGATACAGCGTGCATTTCTGCTTCGCACGCGTCACAGCGGTATATAACAAGGCGCGGGTCAGTAACTCTGGCGCATATGGCGCAAGCAACACACCAACGTGATCATATTCTGAGCCCTGACTTTTATGCACTGTCATCGCATATGCCAGATCGTACTTATCAATCTGCGAGGGCAATACTGTGATGTCGCGTCCTTCCCCACCTCGGTAAAACATCGCAACAAACTGGCTTTCGTGGTTTTGATTTACGTTTTCGATATAAAAACCCACGTCTCCATTGTACAAATCGAGTTTTGGATAATTACGCTCCAACATAATCGGCATACCGTGATACACACCAGTGCGGCTTGATGAAAATCGACTCTGTGCTTTTGTGTGAACGGCCTCGTTGAGCTGATCCGTCCCTAAAGGCCCCTGTCTCGTTGAACAAAGAATTTGGAACTGATCGAAGCATTTTTGCAGTTCAGCCAATGAGGCTTTTGTTTCAGCGAGCTCTACAAAGTCTTGATAATGAGCCATCAACGCACCGAGTTCTTGCTGGGCTCTGCCCTCAACCCAGTGGTACCTAATAGCTTCGTCAGTGTTCGTTGTCAGGAAATGACGCAAAGCCTCTACTGGCTCATCACGAATAAGGCGCGCAACATCCGCTAAAGCACCGTGAAAACGATAGCTCTTTTGCAATGTCACGAGAGGATTGATCTGTTCAGACTCCGATGGTTCAACATTCATATCAAACGGCAGTAGGTGAATTAGCTGCCCTAACTGCTCAGCAGATATGGCATTACGCTTACAGCGTTTTACCCAACGCGCAAAAAAATCGCCAGATTCCACCGCAGGCAACTGATAATGATCACCCAACAGCACTACGCACGTTTGCGGATGCAAAATCGTGCTTAAACGCTCCATTAAAGCTAAATCAATCATTGAAGATTCATCAATTACGAGCACATTTGGAATCGCTGAGGTTTCGAGCTTGCCAAACAAACGTTCGTTATCACTGAGGTAGTCATCGTCATCAAAGTCGCTCATCGACACATCGTTTTCAATCAAATATCGATGAACGGTTTTACCCCGTTTTGGCAGTGCAGAGCGTAAGTGTTGAATCAAGTCTTCTTCAAACGGCAAGCTAGACAATAAAGATTCAGCTTGAGAACTTAGCGACGATGCTAAGCGTTGTGCAGCCTTGCCAGTAGGTGCCAAGCAAACCGTCGATGACGCACGCCTACTTTCTATGCCCTTCTCTATGGCCCTCTCTATGCACTTCTCTGCAGACAAACGCGCTAAGATAATTTTTGCAGCCGTTGTCGTTTTACCCGTACCGGGCCCACCACTCACCAGCACAAGATTTGAAAGAAGTGATTGCGCAACCGCCCAAGCTTGATAATCAATGTCAGTAGAATCTAAGTCAGGAAATAAGGCATTCAATGCCTCCTTACCGCGAGCTAAATCAATAGATTCATTAGGATCCACATCAGAGGATATGTTTGACGATAGTTGATCCGACAACCATCGATCAGTTTTATCACAGAGATTCCAGAGTCGACGCAAATAGAGCTCCGCTTCATCGTTGAGAACTTTAACGAAAACACTTGAGCCCTCGCCTGAAATTAAGATCGATTCGGGCAAGGCTTGCGTCGAAGTCATCAAACTTTGATCACGATGAAACACCGTTAACGATAAATGCTCATCTAGCTCATCGAGCCTGACACACTGTTTGCCAAGGCCTGATGCGTAAGACAAAACTAAAGCTAAATCAAAAACCACTTCGAGCACAGTTGATGGCAGCGCAGAATCACTTGCGCTCAGCACTTCGTTTAATGCTGCGTCTGCCGCATAAAAATCAATCCACGACACCAACGACTCGCCGCGACGTAAACTCTGCTTTAAGAAACGTATACGCTGAGAAATGTTTGATGGAAGACTCATTGAGCACCTCCATCAGTAAAAAGCTGATCTAAACCTTCAATCAAACTCTGTTCTGGCTTTATAAAGTAAACGCCCGCTGGGTTATCTCCATCTGCGTCTAAACCAAGTCCTCTTAAAAACAAATACACTACACCACCAAAATGTGCCTGATAGCTATAAGCATTTCCCATTCGTGCTTTTAACAGACGATGAATGGCTAAGCTATACAGCAGGTATTGCACATCATAACGATGCTCATTGATCGCTGCTTCTAGTTTGTCGTGCGTATAGTTGTCTGCGCTAAAACCAAGATGATTCGATTTATAATCCAGCACAAAATAAGCGTCTTGCGCTCGGAACAATAAGTCGATCGCCCCTTTAATATGCCCTTCGAATGCTTCAAAACTCAAAGCGTCTGCATTCGGATTGTACTGACGAAGTAGCGAATTAAAGTTCGACAAAGAGAAATCATCTACCGAGAAATAAAACTTGGCTTCAACGCGATAATCGTTTTCGTCTAATTGTGCTAAAGCAATTGATGCTCCAGAAGCGCTGCCGATTTCTATCAGCGGCAGCGCAAGCACTTGTTGAACCCATTGCTCGAGATAAGCCGCCCATGCTTGTTCATGCCGCTCTGGCACTAAGGCATACTGCTGCAACAAATTACAGATGTGCTCTTCTAAATTAGTGGCTGGGACATTGGTGTTTAGCTCGCCCGTTGCGAATTCAATATCCTCGAATAAGCGGTGCAAGAAAGTACCTGCCTGACTACCCTTGGGGAAATTCATAATATCAATCGCGTTAGCTGGCGGGGCTTCGCCGAGATCATCCATTGATCGATGAGTATGCTCACTATGCGGGTTTAGTGCTCTGTGCTCATTAAGCAATCCGGTAAAGCTTTGGACCTTCCATGATTGTTTTAATTGAGGAGCGAATAACTCGTCTGAGAGCTCAGAAGCCGATTGAGAACTTTGATCAATCAACAATCGACTCGAGCGATTGAGCGCGTGTACTTCTTCAAACGTGAGATATTGATATGAAGTAGAAAAATCAGTGTGCTTCGTAAAACGAGAGATTGCGTCTTGCAGCCATCCTTTTTCAAGATCATCGGATAACTGGCCCTGTGATAACAAATAACCAAGCGCAGTGGAGTACATTTTGGGCGATCGACTCCCACTAAACTCCGCGGTGCCGATATAACAATGATATTGTGCGCGCGTTAAAGCGACATATAGTAAACGCATTTCTTCCGCTAAACGCTCTCGATCAGCCGCTGTTTGCTGTTGCTCGTTCGGCTCTAATGCTAAACATAAGCGTCCAGCCTCATCATAGAACCAAGCCTGTTGCGCATCTCTTGTCGTAAACAGAAACGGTAAAAACACAATTGGGTATTCCAAGCCCTTTGACTTATGAATCGTCACGATACGAACCAAGGCCTCGTCGCTTTCTAAACGAAGCTGATGCGTCGCGAGTTTTTCGGCTGATGGCTGCGCAGTCTGCCCAATGCACTGCCAATACCAACGTAACAAGGCGCTTTCTGATCGCAATGTGCGTGCTTTTTCTTGTAAAAGTTCAGCTAACTGACTGATGTTAGTTAGGCTGCGCTCCCAATCTAGCGTTACAGTGTCCTGTGACGTCGCCGCGTTATGCCAATGCTTTAGAATTGAAAACTCATCAATGGCTAAGCGCACCATGCTAAGCACACCAAAACGCTGCCAATGATGTTGTAGATTCTGAAAACGGTCTACCCATGTCTGTAAAGCAAACTCATCCTCTGTGATGCGAGACAGCTCGGCATCTGTTACCTGCCAAAATGGATCTTGCAGTACAGAACGTATCGCGCGCTTCTTTGTTGGGTTTTGCGCTGCCTCTAACAAAAATGCCAAAGACATAGCCTCCGCACTTTCAAACACAGAAGCATCGTCATCAAAGCAAGACTTAACACCGACCTGCGCTAGCACCTGCTTCACTTGTCGCGCTTCATTTTTAGTGCGCACAAGTATCGCTAAGTCAGAGCTATTCAGTCCTAGCGTTTTATCATTGAGTACTTCGCATACTTGCGAAGCCAACAACAAGCTTAAGCTATCCGATATATCAGCCTTTGATAAAGCCTTCCCCTCTTCATCAAATGCCTCAACTTCAGAATATCGTAAGGCACTGCCAAAAGGTGTTTCTGACGAGCCCTTTGCGGCATCGACATGAATATAGGGAATCTCTTTTTCAAGAAATGGATTGCTATGTGCACCAAACAAGGCATTTAAACTGGACACCATTTCTGTCGATGAACGCCAGTTCTTATCCATGGTAAATACACTGCCGAGCTCAGCGTTTTCTACATCATGCTTCGCACGCAGATAGGTCGCCATATCACCACCACGAAAACCATAAATCGCTTGTTTTGGGTCGCCGATTAATACAAGTGATGGAGCAATATCTAAATCATTGTTCGTGCACTCTGTGCCGAATAAGCGAGAAAATATAGGGTACTGATTCGCGTCGGTATCTTGGAATTCATCAATCAAAGCTACCTGATATTGCTTGCGCAAACTAAGCGTTAATTTCTTCGCTAGATGCTCATCATCTGTCGCCTGCTTGAGCTGCAAAATAAGATCATCAAAATCGAGTATTTGTTCAGAACGTTTGCGCGCCTCAAATATCTCATTTATCTGCTTAAACACTGCCTGAACAAATATTGGTTTCGGGTCTGCGGGTTCGTTTACAAAGTGTTTTTCTAGAAATACAAAAAAAGCATGCTCGGGTGGTTGCTTGCCCTTTTTCGTTTCACTAGGAAGATGACTTTCGAAGAATTTATCAAACTTAAGGGAGCTATCTGGCAGACCACTCGCACTATCTTCCGCCCAAGATCTAATTTTATTTAGCCAAGTTAATTTGTTGTTGAGACGAGTGAGGTCAGACTCCCCGACTAACTTCGTCGCATCATCAATATGCACCAGAACTAAGGTTTTTAAATCTTCAACCCACTGTTCTATTTGCGCATAATCATCTTGCCATTGACGTATGGGAGATAGTCCATCGTCATCAAAACTCACTGCTGGATAGATACGTTCTGGAATACGCGAGCTGAACACAGAAAGTGCCGACAGTAATGTAGCTGGGTTACCCCAATTGTTTAGCACATAGCGCAACACGCTTGGCTTCAGTTTTAAAATTTCACTACGCCAAACATCCTGACAAACCTCTAAACGCATTGGCTTAAGGTCTTCTTTAAGCTCTTGGTTCGAAGGAACATTCAAAAGCACTGAATTGTCGCGCCCGACCTTTTGACAGAAACCGTGAATCGTATGAATCTCGGCAAGATCGATACTCTGTTCGGCGATTTTTAAAGCCAATAAGCTTTGGTTTAGATTATCCAAGCGGCCAATAATATTGCGCGCTAAAGCGTCAGGAATAAGCGACTCTAATTGCGCAGCATCTATATCTGATCTGCTCTCACTTACTGCTTCACTACTGCCATCACTATCGACTTCCAGCTCATCATAAAACTCAATTAAACGCTCAAGATACTTAATGTACTGAACAATATTCGCCCGCACCCGAACACGGAGTTCTTGTGTCGCGGCATCGGTAAACGTCACTATCAAGATCTGCTCTATCTGATAGTTTTTCTCGAGAATGTAACGCAGAACCAAATTCGACAAGGCATAGGTTTTACCCGTGCCTGCACTCGCTTCAATTAAGGTAAGTCCCTCTAAAGGAAAGGTATTTAGATCTAGTGTTTCTGGCGCTAATGAGTTCATTGGAGTCTCATTCATTATCGATCCTCCTCTACCGTAATACGTTCAACGTCATCATTGGCCGCAATGTCAGAATCATCATCTTTCTTTTTGCTACGAGATTTTTTAACCGGCGCATGACGCAGAATTTGCTGCATCAACACATACTCATCTGGCTCTGGAATAAATTTGCCTAGCTCTGTGTCCTCACTCAACTCACCTAAACGATTCCATACCAACGCAGACTCATTACCGAGCTCGCATTCGTTATAAGCTTTTTCGGAACTATCAAAATACGCAAACGCTAGCTTGTAAGCCTGCTCAGGAAGAAACGGCAATGGGCTATTTGAGAATTGCACAAGGCATTGCACAAGCTCGCTCAAGTAGGTGCCAGCTTGCTCCGCAGTTAAGGCTGGGAACACAATTTGGCCCTTACGCCAGATGTTCGTTGTTTTTAGGGGAAGACTGGTCGGATTATTTTCAGCGCTAGCTTTATTCTTAGAAACGTCGTTGCCTGAATGCACATGTGCATTCCAAGCCACGTGTTTTGCCCAAGCACCGAATATCCATTTATGACAGTACTTTCCAAATCGCACATCGATGGCAGTCTCGGGGGCTAAGAACACATCTCCCTGCATTGAGCTGCCAGTTAGGTTTTCCGGTAACGTTAACTCAAATGAATAAGGAATAACTTTGCTAGCCTCAGCGTCGCATGAAGCCTTAGCAATGCGCTCGATAAAATTTCCATAACTAGATTTGAGACTGTCGAGTTTTAACTCAGCAACTAAGCCTTGTGGTAGTCGTCCAAGCAAGGCCAATTCTTTTTGTTTACGTGCTTCATCCTCTGCTCGATCGTGTAGCCAAAATGGCGCTAGCTCTTGCGCCACTTTATAAGCGTCTAAGCCAAACAAATCAAAGGGCTCGATTGCTTCCACCACCTCCTCAGCGTACGTCTTTGTAAGGCCTAACTGTGTACGATAGTAATGCAGTAAAGGGCTTGCAAAAGCTTGTTCCCAATCGCGTAAAGTGCAGTGGCCTGCGTCTTTTATTTGCGCAATAAATCTCGAAGCACTAGGTTCTGGTGACGCATCAACGTTCACATCACTGGTTTGTGGCGTGCTAAACATATCAATTTGTTCGGCCGCCTCATCCAAGATAATCGGAGCAATTTGGTCAGCAGATTCAAGGTACAACGATCGCCAAAGATTAGAGAAGCTGGGTGTCTCCGAAGTACTTTCAAAATACGAACGATGGAAAGGTTGAAGCCGATGCTCAAGGCTCAAGGCGTTTAAAAATTGCTCTTCACTTTGTTCTGAACCATCTGTAAACGTACGTACAAGTGCATCCTGTAATTCACTTACCAAAACCGATGGGAAGCGTTCGCTATTATCTTTCGCATGCTTGCCCTGATACGAAATATACAAACGATCTTGCGCAGCCAATATGGCCTCTAAAAACATATAGCGATCATCAAAACGGCGAGATCGATCTCCACGACGTTTAGGATATTGCGCAATTAAGTCGAAGCTTTGATTTAAATCATGCCGCGGATATTCACCCTCATTCATACCGAGCAAACACACCAAACGAAACGGAACAGTACGCATTGGCATCAAGTTGCAGAAGTTCATGCGCCCAGCCAGAAAACGCTGACTCACTTTCTCTTTATCAAGTTCAGTTTGAAGGATTCCGCGAATAATCGAGAACGGAATAGTCTGATCAAATTGGGTCAACATGACTTGCTCGCGGCAGCTATCTAAGGCGCGATCGATTAAGCGCTGTACTGACTCGTCTACGATATTCAAATCAAACCATTGTTGCCAAATAGCTTGAACTCGATTTATCCATATCATCGTTGGCTGTTTCCCAGAAAGCACTGACATACAGTCTTCAATCAAATCAATAATACTTGCTAGCATGCCCACTAAGTCTTGCGACTCACGTGTTCTTAGCGAAATCGGGACAAAGTCTTGCTCTACTTTCAACGCGGGCATATCACCTAGGAGATATGATTTGAGCGCACGCTGAATACCTTGCAACCAAGTATTATTGCTACCTGTTTGCTCACCACCAGACACTTGATCTCTATGTTTTTCAGACAAACCCCAACGCACATTTAAGGAACCTACCAAATGCTGCAAGCATTCTAATTGAGCATCATCCATCTCAAAGCGCGAACGCACGGCTTCGACGCTCATTAACTCTAAGAACTCATCAACGCCAAGTCGTGATTGATCAAAACTAAGCACTTTAATCAAAGACTCTAAAAGTGGCTGCTCGAAACTTAATGCATGATCAGATATGCCATACTGAATACGTTGGGTTTGGCCCGCTTTATTTTTTATCGGCTCGCCAAATACGGCATGCACTAAGGGCCCATATGACTGAATGTCAGGGGCCATTACGATGACGTCTTTGGAACTTAAGCTCGAGTCTTTATCAAAAGCGCTTAATAGATAGTCACGCAGACTTTCAAGTTCACGCAGCTTTGAATGACAGCTCGCAAACCGAATAGATTCATCATCTGAATCAAATTCGTGAGCATTGATTTGTCCATGCAATAAATCGTTTTTTAGCAAACATAGCGCCGAATGAGCATCATTCTCGGTATAAAAATCGGCATCAAATTCAGTTAAGCCGCTCTCTTCATCGTATTGATATAACTCCGCTAAATAGTTCTTCCCTAGCTGGCCGAGTGAAGCAAGAAGCGGGTGCCGATCTTCGACTTGTCCAATCGCGCCACCTTCGTTACCTATGACAGCCGACTGTTCGACCTTCATTTGTTCTTTTAGCGCATTCTTTTCAGACACAATATCTGCCCAATACGCTCTGCTCGGATTCTGAAATAAAAAATGGATATCGATGTGTTTCCCGAGCGCCAAAAACAATGGTAGCCATTGAGGAGGAATAGCCGCTAAACCAAAGATAAATAACCGTTTGGGAAGTGCTGCTTTACCTACACTGCTTTGTGCAAGATGTCTAGTTAAAGACTGCAGTTGTGCGGAACGATGATGTCGCTGATCTACGGGGATACCTGGATATAAATTCAACCAAAGTGAGCGTTGCCACGCTTCATCGCTTTCTTTGTTAATGCCACTACCAAAGTTTTTATCATTATCGATAAAACCACCCTGCTCCCAAGCATCAATCCAATCAGGCCGATAGTTTTGATAAGCATCAAAATTATCAGCGAGCAATTCACTCACCTGAAACAATATTGCTGGACTGAGTTCTGTTTGCTCGGATTCAGACCTACTTTCACGTGCAACAAGCGCTTGAATGTATTGGCGCACAGGCTGGAATTCATCGCGTTCAATTAAGTCGGGTAATTGCCGAAAAATCTCCCAACGCAGATTACTCTTCTCGAAGTGTTGAACGCTGTTTTGCTCTACAGCACCGGTGCCATCCTCTTCACCAGTAATATCTAGCTTATCCATCAAACTCCATAAAAACGCGCCGGGCATCATGCTGTCGATCATGCATGAGACACCCTGATTTGCAGAAATCTGCTGATTCAACCACACGCCCATACCATGACTCTGGGTAAGAATGATGTCGGACTCAAATGGGTCCGCGAGCGGATCTGCCCGCATAATCTCAGCAAGCACAGTCGCCAAGTTCGCAGTTTTGTTAGAGGGGTAAAGATAGAGCATGACAGTCCTTGCCGAATTGAACAGTCAGTATAACGAGATTGGACTGAAGTGTTCTATATCGAAGCAAAGGCGTAATGAGAAGTTAAGAAATGAGTGCCAACTTGCCTACTGCTTTTAGACAAAAGCAGAAGTACTTCGAGCTAAGCGATTAGAAATTCAATGGCAGGCCTATCACCTGCAGCCCCATTAATATATTCCCTTTAAAAAGCGCCCTAAATCTCCTTTTAGCAGAGCGCCCTAATTGTTATATTTAAACTAGCTACACTCATCGCAACAAAGGATTGCTCGCTCTATGAATATCGTTCTTGAATACCTTTTCTCTGTCCAAGCGGCTGTACTAGTCGCCATCCTTATTGTCTTAAAATTAGGCATCAAATTTGTACCTCAGAACAGAGCTTACATCGTCGAGCGCTTTGGTAAGTATAATCGAACGATCGAAGCTGGTATCAATATGATTGTACCATTTATAGATAGTGTAGCGCATGATCGCTCATTGAAAGAGCAGGCTGTTGACGTTCCTAGCCAAGGCGCTATCACCAAAGACAATATCTCTCTGACGGTAGATGGTGTGCTGTATTTTAGAGTACTCGATCCTTATAAGGCGTCTTATGGTGTTGAAGATTATGCCTTTGCGGTGACCCAACTTGCGCAAACCACGATGCGTTCAGAGATCGGTAAGATAGAGCTCGATAAAACATTTGAGGAACGTGATCAACTCAATGCCAATATCGTCAACTCTATTAACCAAGCGGCTGAGCCGTGGGGTGTTCAGGTTTTACGCTACGAGATAAAAGACATTGTTCCTCCACAAAGCGTGATGTCGAGTATGGAAGCGCAAATGCGTGCCGAACGTGAGCGCCGCGCTAAAATTCTAGAGTCGGAAGGTGATCGACAAGCGGAAATCAACCGTGCTGAAGGTGAGAAAAGAGCACAGGTTCTTGCTGCAGAAGCGGAAAAACAACAACAGATCTTAACTGCCGAAGGTGAAGCGCAAGCGATTATTCGCGTAGCCGAAGCGCAGGCTGCGGCTTTGCAAAAAATTGGTAATATCGCCGTCACCAATGAAGGCAGCTCAGCTATTCAATTAGAATTGGCGCAAAAAGCAATCGCAGCAAAAGAGGCGATTGCCAAAGAATCTTCTGTGGTATTGTTACCCGATGGGAATACAGAAGCGGCTTCTGTCGTTGCTCAAGTTCTGTCTATCGCGGATTCTTTGAAAAAGTAAGAGACTTCAATGCCTGAACTATTTACGAGTTTGCCAACATTATTATCTTTTGTTGGCGTTGCGCTGATCATCATAGAAATATTGGTACTGGGTTTCAGTAGTATTTTCCTGATTTTCGTGGCTGTTGCATGTTTTACTACGGCTGTATTAATGTCGATCGGTCTGTTTGAGCATTCGATTTTGAACGCCTCTGTCTCTGTCGCGATCTTCTCCTTTGTTTGGGCCTTATTTCTGTGGAAACCATTGAGAAAGTTGCAGCAACGTCAGCAAAGTCCTGAAGATCAGCCGAATAGTTTTAGTGGCGTTACGTTCTTCCTTTCTGAAGACTTGGCCCCAAGTACTTTTATAGTGCAAGAGTACAGTGGTATTAATTGGCAAGTATTCTTGACCCCAGATCAGTCTCAAGTTCTTGGGAAAGGAACGGAAGTTCAAGTGGTTAAATCAGAGGTCGGGAAGATGTACGTGAAGGCTATTACTCGCTAGTTTCTTTCGCCGCTTGCTGATGCTTGGAAAATGAAACGGATATATAAACTTCCATCCCCACTGTTGTACCGGACAGTGAAGCGTGTTCTCAATGCCCGAAAATAGACATTAGGCGACCTTGGTTCAGTTCCCTTGCCTATGCCTGCTTCAATAGGAAAGTAGAAATCATCGAAAGCTCTTTACTCACATAAGTCTTAGGTAATCAAAGCGCTATTGAGCGTGCTTGTTTAAACCACGCAAGGAAGTGAATTGTGCTCGTTTAGCACCCGAGGGAACATGAAAAATCGAATGAAATCAAAGTTTTGAGTTATTCTGTGGGTTACATACGAGACCCCTCACTATTTCTACATACGTGACCCCTCATATGTGTGATAAAGAAATGAGCGAGATTCGAGTTTTTTCTTTTAAAAACATCGTAGTATATGGGAAAGGAAAGAGACTACCTGTCATACATATGAGGGGGGGCTCACTATACAAATGTTAAATGCCAAGGAGGCACCGTGTATAAATCAGAGTTCGAAAAGGCAGTATTGAGAACAAAAGAGTTTAATTTGATATGTCCGGAAATCATATTTTCTGAGGGCGTACTGCTTACCCATGAGAAAATGCAAAAGTTTCCTTATGTATTGAGAGATACAGTTGGTGAAATTGGTGTTGAAGAAGTTGTGGCTCAATGCCTATCAATTCACTACCGGTTGGCTGATGTAATAGCAGAGTTATTTGATACAGCATGCTATTTTACAATCGGGTATGTAGAAACCGTTGAGCGCTTAATGTTCCATCAAAGCGAACAGGATCTTAAAACAGTATTACAATCAGGGGTCAATGGTTCATCTTTAAATATACATGCTTGGTTAACATTGCCCACTATGGAGATTATGGATTTTTCGTTACCTACCAGCTATGCAATCTTGAACAAGAAGGAAGAAGGTATTGGCGGCTTAATCGCGACCCATGCAGATACCCTTACTGGCGGCATGAAATATCATCCAATGTTGGTTGGCGAGGATTTTCTACGTAAATCTGGTGGGCTAGTTGAGTTCGGCATTTAACAAGCGCTGTTGGCGGACTGGTCTTCCGCTGCGCTCCAAACCAGCCTCAAATGCGGGCGTTAGAATTCACTGAAGAAATATAGTATGGACGAGAAACTACAAGATATATTCTCAAATATTAATGATTGGTTGAAGTTTGCCGAGGCAAAATCAGCAACACTCATTGCTTGCAATGGTGCTCTCATTTTCGGAATAAGCAGGCTTATAAACTCTTACGAGCCAAAAGGTGCATGCCTGATATATTTGATTGTGGTAGCAGTACTCTGCGTGTTGTCCATATCAATTTGCTTTCTCTCGATTATCCCCTCGCTTTCCATGCCTTGGGAGAAAAAACCAAGTGGAGTTAGCGACAAAGACAATCTGATGTATTTTTCTGATATTGCTAAATATACGCCATTGGCTTACTTAAACGTTTTGAAGACTAAATTGGAATTGAAGGATTTCGAGGTTACTGGATATCAGAAAGATTTATCTAACCAAATAATTATCAACTCAGTTATAGCTGATAGAAAATATCGAGCTTTTCAAAAAGCTATTTGGCTGACATTGGCGGCTGTAATATCTCCTGTGTTAGCACTTTTAATTTATCTATTTAGGGCGAAGTAATGAAGGAAGGGATTGTTTCAAAGGTAAAAGAGATTATTGATAACGCTTTTGAAGTTACGGATATTATTGATGTGCCTGACATTGACGATACTCGCCTGACATTTGGTAATAAAGGCCTTAGGTTTGAAGCAACAACACTTTATATTGATATGAGGGGCTCGACTTCGGTTCTAAATAATCACAACAGAACTACTGTTGCAAAGATACATAAAGCTTATTTCCACACAATCGTGACTGTCGCTAAAAGCCTAGGTGGTGAGGTAAGAAGCTTTAATGGCGATGGAATGCTGGTCTTTTTTCAAGGCACATCAAAAATCACATTAAGTAATGCTGTTGAGTCTGCCATGAAGATGAAATGGCTATTGTCATCTTCAGACTCCGAAGTAAAGAAGAAAATGGAGAAGTTCTCATCCGTTGATTTTGGCATAGGCATTGATGACGGAAAAATTGTTTGTGCAAAAGTTGGTATAGCTGGTGCAAATAATAGAGATTTGGTATGGGTTGGCAATGCAGTTAATAAGTCCGTAAAGGTTGGAGACAAATTGCATGGCAACATTGGCATATCCTCTTATGTATATGCCAATTTGCAAGATCGAGTAAAATACGCGATAGAGAAAGATATGTGGGGTAATGAGGTTCAAAAGGATATGTGGCAGTCAGCCTATTTTGAATACAATGGGAAGCAAGAGCTCTACTACTACACCACATACCATTGGAAAGTGAACTAATTCTAACAAGCGCATGTTGCCTGACTGGTTTTCCGCTGCGCTCCAAACCAGCCTCAAATGCGGGCGTTCATGTCTGCTTGCTAAATAAACCTGCCCAAATAAAGCCTGATATTTCTCCCAACTTGATGTCCGCAATTGTCTATTTGCGAATGGAAAACCAATGTCCGCTTTTCATTCTTTCCAGTCTATATCGGTGGCTTTAGATACTGAAGCAAAGAATCACGCCGCCTCTATATCAAACGGTGAAACATGAAGTGCATCTTTGTTCTGTCTCGCCAGCCACAGATCATAGGCGTTTTGTAGACGCAGCCAATGGTCTGCAGAAGGCTTTCCAAAAGCTAGCTCTAGCCTTACTGCCATTTCTGGCGTTAAAGATCCGCGTGCATTTAGAACCTTAGATAAAGTTTTTCGGCTCACATCTAGATGACTTGCCACGTCTGTTATCGTTAATCCAAGAGATTCGATAACGAGTTCTTTTAATACCTCACCGGGGTGAGCGGGATTAAACATAGACATTAGTGGTAATCCTCGTAATTCACGATCTCAACATCACGGCCATCAAAGCGATAAGTCACTCGCCAGTTGCCACTTACTCTTACTGACCACACACCCTTACGCGCACCTTTTAACGGGTGCATATGCAGACCGGGCAAATCCATATCATCGGGACATTCAGCCTGATCAAGGTTAGTCAGAATCAAACGAAGCTTCTTCTCATGTTTTTTCTGGATGCCGGAGGTACTTCCAGAGTCATAAAACTTCTGAAGCCCTTTGTGGAGGAAGCTTTTAATCATGGCGCAAGTGTAACCCAAAAGGTTTCAGCATGCCAAACTTTAGTATTGTCCATAATGTTTCTCGTGCTTGATCGATAAGGCACATTAATGAACGAAGTTTTGGAGGTAAGTTATGTATTTCTCTGAGAAAAAATCGAAACGCGAACCTTGGAACAAAGGGAAACTGGTAGGCCAAAAACTACCATTGAAACAAGAGCACATATGGGCAATCAGAACACGGCTGGAGATGGCTGGAAAACTAAGAGACTTAGCGTTATTTAACTTGGCTTTAGACAGCAAACTACGCGGATGCGACTTGGTTAAACTCATGGTTCGAGATATCGCCCGTAATTCCGAAGTGATGGTTAGAGCGCAAGTCATCCAACAAAAGACACAACATCCAGTCGTTTTTGAAATCACAAGAAAGACCCGAGAGACAATAGCGAACTGGATTGAAAGTCGTTCGCTAAGCTCCCTAGAGTATCTATTTCCTAGCAGATCAAAATTAGGAGGACATATTACAACTCGTCATTATGGCCGTATCGTAAAAAGCTGGGTGACTAGCATAGATCTCGATCCAAGCGCATACGGCACTCATAGTATGCGCCGTACTAAAGCGTCAATAATATACAAGCAAACTAAAAATCTACGCGCAGTTCAAATACTACTTGGCCATACGAGCCTTGAAAGTACAGTCAGATACTTAGGCGTTGAAGTTGATGACGCATTAGAGCTTGCGCAGAACATAGAGATCTAAATCCCCTCATTCCACAGGGCTATTTGCGGGTAGCCCTTTCTAACCCGATACTGAGTCAGGTCTGATCGAGATGCTGGACATAAGAAGCTCTTTCAACTCATCTTGGATGACTAACCAAAGTGTCTCATAGCTTAGAGAAAAACAAGTATGTAAAGACTACTATCGCTGCCACTGTTACTAAGCGTGTAAAAAATGCACATCTACCTTTAGCGGTCTCGTCAAAATCGCTGTATACCGGAGGTACTTTTTCGAACCCAAAACTTACATAGTAACCTTTGTTCAAAATGATTCCCCAAGCTGGGTAAATTACTGTACATAAAAGAAAAAAGACTCTAAATAGAAAGGACTTTAATTCAAAATCTAGGTACGAACGATAGAAGAAACTAGTTAAT
>NZ_LWFI01001408.1:0-704 GCF_001635735.1 Oleiphilus sp. HI0067 | reverse complement strand
GCAAAACCAATTGGTGAAGGACTAACAAAGATTGCCTATCAAAAGAGCTTCAAAAATGGCGTCACTTATCAATCGTGTGCTGAAACAACATTTGATGAGAACGGAGAAAAGGTTCCTGCTCAACCTCTGTACTTACTTGGCGCTCGTCTTAGTGGCGAAGGTATAAGTGGAGGACTATGTTATGACAGCATTTCGCATGCGCAAAAAGAATTTGCGATCCGATCTTACGATGCGTTCTCTTGCAACAACATCAAAGATCTGGGTGAGCGAGTGCATCCAAATCTTGGGCTAAATCCAAGTGCGACACTAACACGCAAGCTAAACGATAATATCGTGTATGACCTCGGTATTCGTTATTCAGACGGCGATATTCCTGGCGGGATTTGCTTTGTTAGTGTTGAAAATGGCTTTAACTGGTTAGCATGGGCGAAAAATGGACAAGTACTGGGTGAACTCAAGTACACTAATCCAGATGCCCCTTATGCCGGCGAAAATGTTCGTTTATCAACAAATTAACAAGGCCAAGGCTACTTTAAATTTGGCGGGCAAGAATTAAATGGCCGTCTAGCGGTTAAGTGGGCGCACTAGGTTTGGTATCATAGCCATCCTCATGATAATGAGGGTGGCTATTTAGTGCCTAAAGATTAGACACAAACCTTCATTATCTTTTTAGAAAGAGAGATACCTGATGCCAAATATGCTGT
>NZ_LWFI01001407.1:0-1614 GCF_001635735.1 Oleiphilus sp. HI0067 | reverse complement strand
GAACGGCAACATCCACATTGGTCACTCTGTTAATAAAATTCTTAAAGACATTATCGTGAAATCGAAAACCATGAGTGGTTTCGATGCGCCATATATCCCGGGTTGGGACTGCCACGGTTTGCCAATCGAACACAATGTTGAAAAGAAAATTGGTAAAGCAGGCGTTAAGGTTGAGTTCTCGGCGTTCCGTAAAGCATGTCGTGAATATGCAGCAAAGCAAGTAGCTGGTCAGAAAGAAGACTTCATTCGTTTAGGTGTCTTTGGTGATTGGGACAAGCCTTATCTCACCATGGACTTCAAGTTCGAGGCCGATATTATTCGTGCATTAGGCAAGATCATTGATAACGGCCACTTAGTAAAAGGCTTCAAGCCAGTTTACTGGAGTGTGGTGGGTGGTTCTGCGTTGGCTGAAGCTGAAGTTGAATATCAAGACAAAGAAAGTACAGCTATTGATGCCCGTTACGATGTTGTCGATCGAGCTTCTGTGTTTGGTAAATTTGATGCCGCCGATAATGGCCAAAATCTTTCTATCGTAATTTGGACAACAACGGCTTGGACGCTTCCATCTAGCCAAGCGGTTTCTTTGAATCCTGATCTTGATTATTCCTTAGTGAAAGTCGATCTAGGATTGGGCGAAGAACTTGTGGTTCTTGCGCAAGCACTCGTTGATGACGCTATGGAGCGTTATGGTGCTGAAAACTTTGAAGTCGTTGGCTCGGCGAAAGGTTCTGATCTTGAAGGTGAGTTGTTGGTTCATCCTTTTTACCGCGACAAGCAGCTTCCTGTACTAGTTGGTGATCACGTAACAACAGATGCCGGTACGGGTGCAGTACATACAGCGCCTGACCATGGTGTTGATGACTTCAATGTTGGCAATAAGTACGGCTTAAAAACACTTAACTATGTCGACGATAACGGTGTTTATCGCGATATCGTTCCGATGTTTGCAGGTCAGCACGTTTATAAAGCCGACGGTCCGGTTCTTGAAGCGTTAACTAACGAAGGCAAGTTAGTTCTTAGCAAAAAGTTCTCGCACAGCTACCCGCATTGCTGGCGTACAAAAACGCCACTAATCTTCCGTGCAACGCCTCAGTGGTTTGTGAGCATGACGGAAAATGGCTTGAAAGATAAAGCGCTAGAAGCTGTGAAAGGCGTTAAATGGGTGCCATCTTGGGGTCAAAATCGTATTGAAGCGATGCTTGAGCAAAGCCCTGATTGGTGTATCTCACGTCAGCGTACTTGGGGTGTTCCGATTGCCTTGTTCGTGCACAAAGAAACTCAAGAACTTCATCCAAAAACGTCAGAGCTGATTGAACAAGTGGCTCAGCGTGTCGAAGGCACTGGCATGGATGCATGGTTCGATTTAGATGCTTCAGAGCTACTTGGCGATGATGCAGACAACTGGAACAAAGTAACCGATACCTTAGATGTATGGTTCGACTCTGGTGTGACACATGCAGCGGTACTTGAACAGCGCGCAGAGCTTGGTCAATACCCGGCAGATCTGTACTTAGAAGGTTCGGATCAGCACCGTGGTTGGTTCCAGTCATCTTTGAAAACTGGTATTGCGATCAAGGGTGAAGCGCCATACAAGCAAGTGCTTACACATGGCTT
>NZ_LWFI01001406.1:0-1047 GCF_001635735.1 Oleiphilus sp. HI0067 | reverse complement strand
GCCGCATTGTCTGAGGCAGAGGCTCAATTGGCGGTCATTGAAGCTGAGCAAGCCAAAGCAGAAGATAACAAACTTATAGCTGAAGCCAGTGTTCGCGAGATTCAGGCTCGATTGGTAAGTCTGCGAGATGAACTACGCGATGCAAAAAGCATACTGAAACTAGGTTATGGTACAACAAATAATGTGATTGAGGCTCGGTCTCAAGTTCAGGTGGGAGAGGCGGATCTGGATGCAGCGAAAGCTCAGCTTGATCTTACTGATGTTGAACTAACCGAGGGTATCCCCGCAAGACTGGCAGCATCCGAAGCCGCGATTGAAAAAGCGAGAACAGCCTTGGATTTTACAGAGGTTCGATCGTTCACAAATGGAACCGTAACCCAGCTGGCACTCAGCGTTGGCAGCCCAACGACTACACTTGTATTGAGACCATCAATGGTCATCATTCCCGATCGACCTGAAAACACATCAGTACGTGTTTCTGCAGGATTTTCTCAGGTTTCGAAAACGACCCTTTATGAGGGAATGCCAGCAGAAATCGCTTGTGACACTAATGCGAGCCTATCTTATAGAAATGCAATACTTCCTGCACGGATCGTTTTACTGCAGCCCGCTGTTGCGACGGGTCAAGTGACCCCCAGTGATGACTTAAAAGATCTACAAAATGCATCACAGCGCGGAACAATTCATGCCATGCTGGAACTTATTCACAATGAGCATGAAGCCTTATTGCTGGATGGTTCGGGTTGTATCGTACAGACCTATACCAATAACTTGGAAGGGGTTTTCGGGCACATTGTCGCCGCTACCGGAGTTGTTAAAGCTGCAGGGCTTAGAATGAAAGTATTGGGTTCAATACTGGCTGGTATCGGCCTAGCAGGCGGTGAACACTAAGTGTCGATAGCTTAGTTCAAAAACGAATGAGAAATGTCCAACTCTATGATGCCAACGGAGCTTTGCAACTGATTTCTGCTAAAGGTTTGTATCACCCTTTCACTTCGGATAAAAGAACCTTCGGCATCTCAGATAGCCATTTGCAGACAGTTACGC
>NZ_LWFI01001405.1:0-1972 GCF_001635735.1 Oleiphilus sp. HI0067 | reverse complement strand
ACGGTGTAGGTATCGCATTGAAGATTCTCGATGCACTCTGTTATTTGGTGATGAATTTCTGTGCTTGTATGGCCATGTGCCAAGATACTGCGGTAGTGCAAGAAAGCAGCATCATATTGTTTGGTTTCGAGTAAACAGAATGCGATACCGGTAAATGCAGGCAGAGAGCTTGGCTCAAGATCGAGCACTTTATTGAATAAGGCTTGCGCTTGTGAATAGTTGCCTAGGAGTGCTTGGGCATTCGCATTGTTTAGCAGGTAATTCGCATTGCTTGGCTCAAGCATGCCGGCGCGCTGAAAGTATTCATTCGCCAGCTCTGTTAAGTCCAAATCAAAGCTAATCCGACCGGCAAGGTTTAAAGTTGCCGCTCCTGGAATGTCTTGCTCGATTACTTGTTCGATCTGGACTAGTAGTTGATTCAGTGCGGTCGTGCGTATCGCATCGCTAGAACTAAGTGCGGCATTTATCGTGTTGTAGTCTTGGTTGATCTGTATGACTCGTCGAGCTAGATCTGCCGCTTCAGTGGGTGAGAGGCGGGTGCTTTGATGGACTGTGATTGAGCCTTCTTGTGGAAGCATGAGGTAAACCTTTTCCGCTAATACTGGTAAATAAGTGATTTGTTTCGTTATTAAGGTAAGTAGCGAATGACGTGCCAAATATGATTTTGATTCAAAAAAATAATTTACTAAGTTATTGAATAAAAACAAAAAAGCCGGCATTTGGCCGGCTTCAAGAGATGTGAGCCTAGCTTACTGAAGAAGCTGCAACACACTTTCAGGCTGTGCATTGGCCTGAGTCAGAATTGATAGGCCGGCCTGCTGAAGAACCTGCGTTCGCGATAGCTCTGCAGTTTCTGCTGCGAAGTCTGCGTCTTTAATTCGAGAGTTCGAAGCAGACAGGTTTTCGGCTGCAATTTGTTGATTCTGAATCGTGGACTCAAACCTGTTTTGAATCGCACCTAAGTTCGCACGCTGCAGGTTGATGGTATTTAATGCGTTATCAACAGCATCAAGTGCTGCGATTGCGCCGGCAACCGTAGAGACGTCAATGTCTTTAACAAGAATGCCATCTTCCGCGCCACCATATTCGCCAACTTCGAAGCCTGAATTGCCGATGTTGCCGGTGAGAGTTTCAAGCGTGATCTTACCTGATGATTCAAGTGAGATTGTGCCGCGTGTTTCTGTACCAGTTGCTGGAAGACCCAAGTTAGCGAAACTCGCTGTAACAGCGCCGGTGTAGTTGTCGAGCACCATGTTTCGACCATCTTCAGCGATGAGTCGGTAAGTTGAACCGAATGCTTCAGCGCGGACACCACTCTGACCAGCTTTGTTATTGATCGCAGTGATTGTTGCGTTTTGAATATCGGTTGTCGTTGCCGTAGCACTCACAGAAATATCAATGCTCACGTCATTAATATCGAAAGTACCCGTAATCGCAGTACCAGTGGTCAGCCCTCCGCCATTTAATATGTTAGCGTTGACCTTCGCCACAACGCCGGTTTGCTCGCTAACACGGTTAATAGCTTCTGCTTTCGCGATAGCACTTTGATCAGAGTTGGCAGTAGACGCCGTGTCAAATGTTGTGAGAGTAGGGCCAACTGGAACGCCATTTATAACAATGTCACCAGATGCAAGTGCTGCACCCGGAGATGGCGCGCTTACAACACCAGAGTTGTTGCCACTATACGTTCCAACAGCTAAGCCAGCGTTCCCAATACCGCCTGTCGTTGTATCGACACTAATTGGAGAGCCGTCGTCTGAAACTAGCGTAAATGAGCCAGTGTATGTTGCGGCTGCCGCAAGGCCGATCGCGCTTGCCGTTGCTGTACCATCCGCCAAGACAACGTTTCGACCATCTTCCGCTCGTAACTGAATGCCTTCTGTTGGATTGCCGTTAAAGATAGCTTCGACACCAGTTTGTCCAGTGAAGTTATTAATCGTTTCGGCGACAGATGTTAGGTTTACTGTTTCAC
>NZ_LWFI01001404.1:0-888 GCF_001635735.1 Oleiphilus sp. HI0067 | reverse complement strand
GTGCAAAGTCTTCTTTACACCTGTTGCAATAGAGCTAGTAGTCATTGTCGTCAATACGTTCGCCACGCAATGAGTTCGGATAAGCATCAACGATATCGACATCGATGAACCGACCAATTAGTGCAGAGTCGCTCCGATCTTGGTTTGCTTTGAAGTTGACCACGCGGTTGTTCTCAGTACGACCTTGCATTTCGCCTGGGTCTTTCTTAGAAAATCCAGTGACTAAAATGCGTTGTTGAGTACCGACCATGCGACGACTAATTTCATGTGCTTGTTGCGTAATGCGTTGCTGTAGTATGTGCAGGCGTTGTTTCTTCACTTCTTCTGATGTTTCGTCTGCTAGATCCGCAGCAGGTGTTCCAGGTCGAGCGCTGTAGATAAAGCTGAAAGATGTATCGAAGCCAATGTCGTTGATAAGCTTCATTGTATCTTCAAAGTCTTTTTCCGTTTCGCCCGGGAAGCCAATAATAAAGTCAGACGAAATGCTGATATCTGGACGATGCTTGCGTAAACGACGAATTTTAGATTTGTACTCTAACGCCATATGGCCGCGTTTCATTGCGGCCAAAATGCGATCGCTACCGCTTTGTACAGGAAGGTGCAGATGGCTTACGAGTTCCGGGACTGTTGCGTAAACATCAATCAATGCATCACTAAACTCAACAGGATGTGACGTGGTGTAACGAATACGATCGATCCCTTCAATGCCAGAGATAATGGTGATCAGCTCGGCAAGGTCCATGATGTCATCATCATGCGTGTTACCTTGATAGGCATTAACATTCTGACCCAGGAGGTTGATTTCACGTACGCCTTGTTCCGCAAGGTGGGCTACTTCCGCAATAACGTCGTCAGCTGGGCGACTGACTTCTTCGCCTCGGGTATATG
>NZ_LWFI01001403.1:0-1610 GCF_001635735.1 Oleiphilus sp. HI0067 | reverse complement strand
ATGGACGTAATGCAAACATCCTCAATGGCAGGGGCGATAAGCTTTGGCGCTGCATCACCTGCGGCGGACTTCCCTATTATTCAACAACTCAAAAAGAGCTTTGGGCAGCTTGTTCGCAGTACGCCCTTTTTAGGTCAAGGATATTGCACCCATAAGGGTGATGAACAGCTTCGTCGCATGCTGGCGCAACGCTCAGCAGACGGGCATGTATCTGTTACCGCAGACGATATTATCATTGCTTCTGGCTGTCAGGGCGCGATTGGTTTATGCCTCAAAGCGCTGTGCAAGCCAGGCGATATTGTGGCAGTGGAAAGCCCTTGTTATTACGGCCTACTGCAGTTAGTTGAATCGCTTAGCTTAAAGGTCATTGAGATCCCTTCTGACCCGAAAACAGGAATGAGCATTGACGCACTTCAACTAGCGCTTGAACAATGGCCCATCAAAACCGTGCTTGGCGTACCAAACTTCAATAATCCGCTCGGGGCACAGATGCCTGAAACGGCAAAGAAAGCCCTTGTTGAGCTGATCAACCAATATCAAATTTCATTTATTGAAGACGATATATATGGAGAGCTTGGCTATACGCATCAGCGCCCTCGTGCGGTAAAAAGCTATGATACACAAGATCGTGTGCTTCTATGTTCATCTGCCTCAAAAATGCTCGAACCACAATTAGGTTTAGGATGGATAATGCCGGGGCGATATATGCAAGAGGTCGAATATCAGCGATTTCTGAGCGCATCAAACCAGTTCTGTTTACCTCAAATGGCGGTTGCTGAGGTGCTTAACCGCTCTAGTTTCGATCGACACCTTCGTCTTGCGCGCGATACCTACCGCGGCCGACGCGACCACTTTTTCAAGCTGATTAGTGAACATTTCCCAAGTGATGTGCGCTTATCCTCCCCTCAAGGTGGTTATGTCGCGTGGCTTCAATTGCCCGCAGGCTTAAATGCCACAGAGCTGTACTTCGAAGCCAAAGCACAGGGTATTATTGTTGCTCCTGGAGAGATTTTTTCATCGAACGCAAATAAGTTTAAAAGCTCGATACGGCTGTGCTATTCAAAAGCTTGGACACCAGCGCGAAAAGAAGCCATCGCATTGCTCGGCTCACTCGTACAAGACAAACTCAACCATAAAGATTAGATAGACGCATGACTACGAATAACGCACTTTCTTGCATGATGCATATTCTCGAAGAGATCAAGCCAAACCATGTTCTGGTCGCCTCATCTCAGATCGAAGAAATTCTGAAAGATGCCAAAGCTCAATGCGTCATACAAGCTCTTCCTGCATCGAAAATGCGTGATTTACATTTAAGCCCAGATGAAGTGAAAAATGTCGATTTGATCGTTCTCGGTGAAAACTTGAATCAGCTCGAACATTCCAAAGCAATAGAAGTTATTGGCGTTCTAAGAAACCATCTCAATGCAAAAATGCTTATTCTCTGCAATGGAGAGTCGACACTATCCTTTAGCGACATGCTCAGTTTAGGATTCAAAAGAGAAGAACAAGATGAAAGTGGACTGACCGTCTATAGCTATGACATTGCCAGCTACAACAAAAAGCGTGAATGGAATAATTCACGTTTCTGGGCGAATCCAGAGAACTTT
>NZ_LWFI01001402.1:0-836 GCF_001635735.1 Oleiphilus sp. HI0067 | reverse complement strand
GGTACGTTGCTTAATATCAAACACTCGCCAGTGGCCTGGCGTATATTCAAGAATCACTAATGATACCTTGTTTTCACCGACTAGAAGCAGAGACAGTAAGCCGAGTAAGTCATCAACCCCTTTCTCGTGAACTTTGCTAGTGGGTGTAAAAGTAAGATGGTTAATGCGTGCGAGCTCATTGAGCTGCTCTATCGAAACACTTTGAAGAGGTTCTTCACTGTCTAACTGATGTGCTTCTTGGTGATAATCAAAGTATCCAAGCGAACAAGCTACAGAGTCAAACGCTGCACGATATGATAACTCAAGACTAGAAGCATCTGGTGTACTAGCCCCTAAAGCCTCTGCTTCTTGCTCAGAGACAGTCATCACGTGACCCAAGGACTACTTAGCCTGAGTATCGATCTGTTCTGTTTTCTCTGATTCTGACTCATTATTGTCATCCATCCTAAACTTTCCATTCTTTTGTATTAAATTCCAAAAGTAAGATCAGTTTCAGGATACTTTTTCGCACTACGCCTTATCTGCGAAAATATGCATCAAAACAATTGGTTGGCTGCTTACAGGCGGGCCTTCATATAATTTTGATGCAATTCAAGTTTAGATTTTTAGGATTTCAAGTTATTTCAAACTACATAACAAATTTACAAAATCGGTTGCAAAGCCGCTTGTAATTAGGTGATCCATCTAACGCCGATAATCGTGCGTTGACCACCTAACTCGTGGTTTTGTCTTTTTTCGCTTGCATAATTAGAGCGACCTCTAAGCCAATCACAACCAGTGATAACACTAAGAACCACCAAACAAATGCTTCAACGAAAGCAATGATGCCGACCGCG
>NZ_LWFI01001401.1:0-385 GCF_001635735.1 Oleiphilus sp. HI0067 | reverse complement strand
CCATGGGCGGGCCCGAGGGTAACTATAATTCAAACCGATATATATTCCGCAAACACCCTGATACGACAGGCGTGTCCTACCTCGACAATCGTTTTTATCAGGTCCATTTGCTGGGAAACCTAGTGTTCATTGGTGAAATTCGCTACAAAGGTCAGAGCGAATATGGCGTCTACGCCCATGAAAATTATCGAATCGGCACCAAGATTAAACTAGTAGAGGTGAAGGATGGCGATATCTTAACCTCCTTCCAGCAGCAATATCAGGATGACCTCAATTACCTAGCAGAGCTCAAGCTTCGTGAACGCGAGCGCGAAAAAGAATCCGCTTGGGATATCAACTGGGGCATGGTTGCAGCGCTAGGAGCTGGTGTTGCAATGGCCGATAG
>NZ_LWFI01001400.1:0-768 GCF_001635735.1 Oleiphilus sp. HI0067 | reverse complement strand
AATGAGTCTGCAGATGTGCGAGCCGAAAATGTCAGACAAAGTGGACAATTAACGAGTTTCACGGCGATTCGTGCGGGAGATAAGCCAGATTTAGAAGTTGATTTCCAAATGCCAGGTGAGCACAACGTCCTTAATGCATTGGCAGCCATTGCTGTTGCAACAGACGAAGGCGTTGCTGATGATGCAATCTTGTCGGCTTTAGCAGATTTTCAAGGCGTGGGACGTCGCTTCCAGTTGCAAGGTAATTTCCAGATTGAAGAGAAGTCGTTCATGTTGGTGGATGACTATGGGCATCATCCGAGTGAAGTGGGCGTGACCATAAAAGCTATTCGCGATGGTTGGCCTGAAAAACGTTTAGTGATGGTGTTTCAACCACACCGTTATAGCCGAACGAGTGACCTGTATGAAGACTTCGTACGCGTCCTGTCAGAGGTTGATGTGCTGATCATGTTGGATGTTTACGCCGCGGGTGAAAAGCCAATTCCAGGAGCAGATAGTCGCGCGCTTTGTCGAAGTATCCGTCAGCGTTCTGGCTTAGATCCGATCTATGTCGAGGATACGGAAGAGCTCGAATCTGTGCTTTTAAATCTCTTAGATGAAAACGACCTCGTAGTAACGCAAGGTGCTGGTAATGTAGGACAGATTAGTCTGAGCCTTGCTCAGTCATTTAAAGCGAAGGAGGGGGCATGACAACATCGTTTATCGCAGATTCAGCCCTCGTTGAGTCTTTAGGTAAAGTAGCGGTCGTTTGTGGGGGTTGTTCTGCCG
>NZ_LWFI01001399.1:0-584 GCF_001635735.1 Oleiphilus sp. HI0067 | reverse complement strand
TGAATTCAAAGCAGATCAACTACCTCTTGCTGACATTGCCGGTTTACGCAAAGCTGCTGCAAAGCTAGTAGATAAAGTAGCATTCGATCAATAATGCATCGACTCATAAAGAAAGCGGCCTAGAGCCGCTTTTTTTGTTTATACTAAGTTTCTTTAAGACAACCGAATCATTTCTCTTTGCGCACTAATAGCCCGACATATCCCGTTAAATCTTTTTGGCGATCAGAGCATTACTGGAAGCTCAGTGCTTTTTTAACGACCAGCATCATCTGCCTACCAGTATTGGCCGTTTTGTATTTAGCCGCATTTCCAGACGACAACATTTGGGTTCATTTATCTGAGACAGTACTTCCTGCCTATATTAAAAGCACGCTGATATTAATGCTCGGAGTTGGATGTCTGAGTACCGCTTTAGGCATTGGTGCTGCATGGTTAATAAGCCATTATAGTTTTCCAGGCAAACGTTTTTTCACGTGGGCGTTATTACTCCCTTTTGCGATGCCTGCGTATGTGATTGCTTATGTCTACACTGACTTTCTTGAATATGCTGGCCCTCTCCAATCAATGCTTAGAGAGATATTTGG
>NZ_LWFI01001398.1:0-22613 GCF_001635735.1 Oleiphilus sp. HI0067 | reverse complement strand
GCAGCGTATAGCAAGTTAAACCCTAAGGTGCTCGAGATGCGAGCCTTGCTTGCACAGCATTCTTCTGGTCTGTTGAATGATCATATTGCACTGCGAACCCTCAAACACTCCGAGTTTGGGTTAGGCCAGCTCTGTGCGCCCTTTGAGGAAATCGGCTATGAAGTGAGAGAGCACTATCATTTCAAAGAAAAGAAGCTGGAAGCGGTGCACTTAGAACATTCAAATATCGCGGATGCGCCAAAGGTATTTATTAGCGAGTTGTTGCTCGAACAGTGCTCGCCAGAATTGCAGGATCTTATCTCTCGAGCATTAGTAGACCGTTATCAGCCAATATTGGATGCTTTGTTACCCGTGTCAGGGGTGTCGTGGGGCCAGCCTTCGTATTCGGTGTATCAGACTCTTTTACAAGAATCAGAGTATGCGGCGTGGTTTTATGTCTTTGGCTTTGTGCCAAACCATTTTACGGTGAAAGTGAATTCCCTCAGCGATGTGGATGGCTTGAATGATATTCACGTGTTGAATGCGTTTTTAGAAGATCACGGTTATCAATTGAATAGCGCGGGTGGAAAAGTAAAAGGAAGCCCAGAGATTTATTTGGAACAGTCATCCACTTTGGCCGACAAAGTATCTATTCAATTCCAAGAGGGGAAGTACGACATTCCGAGTGTCTTTTATGAGTTTGCGAAACGCTACCCTTTACCTTCGGGCGAAGAGTTTTCGGGTTTTGTAGAGGGCAATGCGAATAAAATTTTTGAAAGTACGAACGTTAGAAACAACTAAGTTCTAGTGATTGTTTAACAGATTTTTCTTATTATGAATCGATGCGATGCTTGTCGTCTTGAAAGATAACATAACGGTTTTTACCCGCTTCTTTCGCTGCGTACATGGCGGTGTCCGCGTCGCTGATTAACACATCAGGCGATGGAATCAAGGCGCTATGTACCGCGACGCCTATACTGGCCGAACAATGAATTTGCGGTTCTAGTACGATGCTAGAGAGCTGTTCAAGCATGCGTTCAGCGATGCGCTCAAGATCATAGCGATGGAAGTTGCGTACGATTAGCGCAAACTCATCACCACCCATTCTCGCTACAAAATCTGTATCACGGCTGCAATCTTTTAAGGTATTTGCAACCGCTCGAATCATCTCGTCACCTTTGTGGTGGCCGTAGGTATCATTGATCGATTTGAAATCATCTAAATCAACAAACATCACACCAAATTGATGGCTGTTGTCATGAAAATTAGCAAAGCATTTGGCGAGCTCTTCTTCAAATGCATGCCGATTGTGCAAGCTGCTCAAAGTGTCGTGGCGCGCAAGCCACGCTAATTCAGTCTCAGCTTCGATGCGCCCCGAAATGTCCACGGCAATCGATAATACTTGGCGTGAGCCTGTTTTTTGATTGATTAAAGGGGCGTGGCGCCAAGCCAGAAAACGAAGGTGTTGGTCATGTGTGATAACCGCAGCTTCGTGCTGAAATTCGCCGGAATCTGATTGTGAGATGTCTTTGACATGCTTGATGATGTCATCAAAGTTTTCGCTCGGGTCTAAGAGTTTTGCGAAATGCATTCCATTGAGTTTTTCTTGCGAGAAACCAGTTATTGATTGCGTGTAGTGATTTGTTTGACGGATATAACCATCGCCATCTTGAATAATGATGGCTGCGTGCATGGTATTGAATAACTGATTTACAAAGTCACGTTCAAGCTCTAACTCGCGACCTCGTTTTTCGAGTTCACTCGCACGGGTTTCGAGTTGCTCGCGCATGCTTTCTAACTCATCACATAGTCCCGATGCGGTGATACGTAGAATGTCTGCTTCGTCATTGACGAAGCGACTCGCACCCAGTTTATCGAAGTCTTTTTTAGCTTGCGCATAATTGCGGCTAGCCAGCGACGGAAGAATGTTCGTTGTGCGACGCAAGCGTGTCATTGGTCGCCAAAGCACCAAGAGTAATAAGCATTCCGCAACGATAAGACAAATCATCAGCATCCACCGCATGTTGGCAAGCGTGTGTTCAACAATCGCTTTTCCTTCGCTTACATCACGAATAGTTAGCAAGGTATTTTCGCCTAGTTCAAAGCTACGCATGTGGTAGGTTCGATCATTGACCTCAATGAAGTTTTCTTTGGCGCTAAGATCACTAAAGCGCAAGTCCGCTAGAGCTAGATCGATAATGTCGCGCGTTAGGCTTGGGTTAGTCAGCGCAACAAGGTTATGGCTCCATTCAGGTAGATGCTCGACATAGGTGTAACGTTCATAACGTTCAGATAACAAGGCTGTATTGATTTCGTTAATCTGATAGAACTTTAAAAGAACATTGGTCAAAGGTTCGCTCAGCGCGACGACACCCACCACATCGCCCTCGTAAAGAATAGGGGCGCCAGCGACAACATAACACTGCGCATTGCACTGCAGTCGCCAGTCATGCTGTTCTTTTCTGAGAATTGATTGCGCGAAGATCTGCTCGTTCATTTCGGCTGTTGTTGAAAGCTCAAAACCTTGTGCGTCGTAGAGCATGACTTTATCGATGCCGTATTCAATTTGCAGATTCCAGCTGAGATCAGATAGCGCATTTTCAATGGATTGACTGTTTTCAGTTGCCAATAACTTCGCGAGACCTTGGTTCCGTGCGGTGAATAAAGACAGCTGCGATATCTTTTGGCCTTCGACATCTAGCAAGGCTTGAAATTGTTTTTGATTGCGCTCGAAGATTGTATTCATCGCCACGTTGAACTGGCTAGATGTCGCATTAGTGAGAACCAATAAAACAAACACAAACAGCACCGCTAGTACGAGGCTAGTTAGGCCGAAAGCTTGCCACTTAATGCTAAATTGTGGTTTTTGTGTTTGTTTCAATGCGGTAGATCCTTTTACCAGCGGTAGGCAATTTGCAGCATGGCTGCGTGCCAATATCGATTGCGACTGATGTTCATGTTGTCGCGGTTAAATAAACGAGACCATCCGTCTATGTAATGCAGTTCGCCTCGGATGAGCCAATCTTCGCTCGGTCTCCATGTTTGACCGATATTAACATCTACAAAGTGTCCGCGTGGATCAGCAAAGCTGACATCGCGTTGTTTGTTGTAGTCATAACGTACATAGGTTTCGTGTTGATCACTCCAGCGATATAAACCCTGAATATAAAACGACTCTTCATAACCAAGGTATCGAATCGTATTTTGCGTATATTGCTGAATTACACCTGGGTAGGTGGCATTCAAAGACGTTAATGCTGAAGATCCCGCGATTGTCTGGGCTAGATCTAAATTAATGTTCGACTGAAACTTATGACGCGAGTATTCAGCGGTCACAGCCCATTCAAAGGCGTTGTATTCTAATGAAGTCAGAACTGTTTCGGAATAGAACGAAGAATCATCTGCGTAAATTTGCACATCATTCAAGTCAGGTGATCCAGGCAATATCGCATTTGCTGGCACGTTAATTAAGGGGTTGAGGTCGATCGTATATTCGGGTCGATAGTAAGTGATGGCAGCGCGCCAACCATTGAACTCTGAACCATAAGCAAGTTTTGCCAATAAACCTGAATCGCCCTTTAAATTACTTGGCTCAAGTTGCGAAGCTTCTTGCGCCTCATCCATATCGGTTACAGGTTGGTTGTAGAAGACTTGAAAGCTAAGTGCATTTTCACCCAAAGACTTCGACCAATGCAGCTCAGCACCATCTGCAGAGTAGAAGGAATTACGCGTCTGATCGTAGTACACCGATTGCGGCATGATCACACCTGTGCGGGTATGAGGAATATCGCGCGTTTCATTGTAAAAGCCGAAAGAGGAACGAATTCGTCCTAAGCGGGCTGTTAGTTGGCTATCTTCACTGCGATAGAGCGGATGACTCAAAAATGCATAATCAACGCGTAAGTCGTTGCCGCTTGTCTCACTGACTTTCCGTCCGAGCAATTGCCCAGAAAAACGTAGGTCTTTATATACTTTTGTTGAGAATAGAGCGCCGGCTTCCCACATATCGACAGAAGCTTGGTCATCAGATTGCGCTAAAAAGTTGTGGTCGCTCGAATAGATGAGGCTTTGACTTAAAAAGCCTTCAACTTGGTTTTGGCTAAACCATTGCTCGGCTTGTGCAATGTTTGCCAACGCAAACAAGCTGCTAATGTACGCGAATGGCTTTAATATTTTCATGGTCGTAGTCTTGCTGGATGTAACCGATCGCACCAGGAGTATTTGCAATGGTTTGGATCATTTCTTCTTTTGAGGATAAAGCAACAGGCGCTTGCCCAGTGCCGGAATAAACGAGACGCTGCCAGATGGCGTCAAGCTGCCTTGGGAAGACTCCCAATACTTGCTTGCAGAATGCTTTATGTGTTTTCTGATCTTGGCTCAGTACGTAGACTTGTACGCGTTGCCCGTCCGACCATAGACGCTTTTTCATTGTAAAGATCGCTCTTACTTCCTTGAGCTGCAATTCGTTTCTGTCTACCGATGCATGACCAATGACAGTAATGGCATGTGTTGTAGGAGAGCAAACACTGAATCCTATCAATGTACCTAATATCAATACTCGCCAGTACCGCCTCACCTTTGTTGTAAGTCGCACGGTAGTTTTACTTTTATTAGTTAGAGTTGTTTTATCGTTTTGCTGTGTATTTATTCACTATAGCAAGCTCATCCAACTCTACTGCGCAATGTACAAGAAAATACAAAACGTTACGTCAGGCTTTTTTTAGGAATTTTGTATGAGAGTGTAACAAGTCAGGCAGGGTGAAGAAGCTTGACTATACTAGCCGCCATCAAACTTAATTAGGTGGACAGTGGCTGTGTTTGTTATTCGTTTAATCGCTTTATATTTCACCTTCGTGATGCTGTCAGTATGTGGGCACAGCGACAGCTCTAGCCATGATGACCATGACCATAGTGGCCATAAAAGCACTCACAACAATAGCCAAGGACATGATGCTCACCATGAAGAGTCACACAATCATGAGCATCGCGCAGAATACACCTTTAAAGACTCCGAGTTCTCTCGTTCAGGCCTATTCCTGAACTCCATAATGAAGATCCCAAGATCGCTGCCTTGGGCGAGAAGCTATTTCATGATCCTCAACTGAGCAGCGACGGCACTGTCGTATGTGCGAGCTGTCATATTGTAGCGCTCGGTGGAGATGATGGTTTAGTAAAATCTCTAGGTGTTGCGGGTGCTGAGGGTGATGTAAATCCACCTTCAGTGCTAAATGTAAGCCTGAATGCTCGACAGTTCTGGAATGGTCGCGCTCTAGATTTGCGCGAACAGCTGCAAGGGCCTATCCACAATCCTATTGAAATGAACAACAATTGGGATTTAGTTGCTGAGCGTCTTAGATCAAATCAAGATTACGTAAAAGCTTTCGCCGATGCATTCAACGCAGGTATCACGCAGAAAAACATTGAGGATGCATTACTAAGTTACGAGCGCACTATGGTCAGGCCGAATAGCGATTTTGATGCGTTTATACAGGGTGATGAACTTGCGTTTACTGAACCTGAATTAAAAGGCTTCGAATCATTTAACGACTTGGGCTGTGTGTCTTGTCATCAAGGAGCAAATCTGGGGGGTAACTTATACCAACGTCTTGGTTTGTTTCACGACTATTTTGCGGACAAAGAGCAGATACATGAATCGGACTATGGTTTATACCTAGTAACTGGAGACGAAAAAGACCGTTATAAGTTTCGTGTTCCTGGCCTAAGAAATGTTGCACAAACAGCCCCTTATTTTCATGACGGAACATCTCCGACCTTGCATGATGCGGTAAGCAAAATGGCCTATTACCAACTCGGGGTGAGCTTAGACGTCAACACTGTTGAGAATATTGTGGCGTTTTTGAAAACGTTAAGCGCTGAGCCGCTAAATGTCGCGGATTCAAGTCATCAAGAGCACGGTTCTGAGGCACAACACGATGATGTTCATGATCAGGAGCATCATCAAATGGATGAGATACCACCTAAAGAGCATGAGCACGAAGAACACCATGATCACGCTCGTCAAACACAGCCCATGAAGCCAAATCTGTATGCGAGTCATCGTCATATGCCGGCGGAGAACGAACAATGAAATTCCCCTCAAGTCGCGCGTTAACCAGTCTCGGTGGTGTTGTGGCATTTGTATTGATTGCCGGAATACTTGTGTTTATGGCGCGGAGCCAAGATGTGCGCGCTTTGCTAGCTTCTTGGAATGGCTTCAATGCAGATCAGATTGGCATCTATAACCAACTTGTGAAGCTTCAATCGGCAGGTGAACTTAATTACGATGAAGTCTCGATGAGTTTATTTGAAAGTGCCAATCATCAGCAAACGTATCGCACTGATCTTCAGCAGTATTATCCGCATATCTCAAATGAATTCGATGCTGGTTTAGCGCAAGATTTTCGGCGCTTTGAGTCCAGTGTTGAAGGCTTCAAAACACAATTGGCTCTGACGCGAAATTCCACGCGTTTCTTAATTCAACGTAAAACTGAACTGCTATCCCAAACGAATCTATCTGATGCTGGTAAGCACAAATTAGAGCTCGATATTATTAATTTTGCTTTGAAGCCGACGCCTTTTAATAGCGGCGCAATTGATAGAGCGCTCATCCAAATTTCTGCGACGTATGTTGGTGACGACGCCTTACTGGAAGCGTTTAAACAGCATAAGCAAAAAGTCTTAGAAGGTTACAGCGATACCTTAACTTTAATCGATCGTATTGATGGTCTCATTTCGGAATCAACCTTCAACACCGTAGCGCAAAAACTCGAAAATGAATTGGCGGTATATAGCCGCTCTGTGAACGGTTTTGCCGTGTCGTTGATCGCATTAATTCTGGCATTGTTGGTGCGCGTGGTGATGTTGTCGCGTCGTGCTGAGAACGCTGTGAAAGAGCTATCGTTCGTCGAATGAAGAGTTTGATGTTGAGGAAAAAACCTATGACTTCTCAGGACGTCGCGTGTTATTGGTTGATGATAATGCAATCAACCGGACTGTTGCTGAGTTAATGCTTGATAAGGTTGGTGTCGAGGTGATTATGGCTGAAGATGGCAAACAAGCCGTTGATACCTTAAACGAACAGTCGATTGACCTTGTCTTTATGGACTGTCAGATGCCGGTCATGGATGGCTATGAAGCTAGCCGAACGATTCGTCAATTAAGCAATCCGCTTAAGCGTGATGTGCCGATTGTTGCGATGACCGCAAATGCGATGAAAGGCGATAAGGAGATGTGTTTAGAAGCAGGCATGGATGATTATATTTCTAAGCCTGTCGAAGCACAGTTGCTCTATGAGCTGATGAGTAAATAGTTAGATCACACGCATTCAGAAGGAATTGCCGCGCGATTAAGCTAATCTAGCGGGAGAGTTATATTGGGGTCAGAGTAAAACGACTCTGACCCCAGATTTTCAATCTTAATTAAAGATTTAGTTCTGCAGGAAGCAATACGCGGTCAATCGGATGGATACGACCATTACTTGTTAAGATATTTCCAGCACGTAAGATCAACTCTGGATCTGCGACACGTGTTTCGATATCGCCAAGTGTGCGGCCATCAGGTTTGATGACTGGACCAAGCACGGTATCGATTTCATCTGCAACAAGAAGGTCTTTCAAGGTCAGTGCAGTGTCACCGGTTCCTACCGTCACGTGATAGGTAATGACGGTCTCAAGTGCTGTTGCTAAATCTAGCCCCGTAAGACCAGGTAGCGCTGCAAGCACAACGTCAAGAGCTTCTTGCTCTGTGCTCACATTAACACCTAAGTCTTTCACAAGCTGGATGAATGCAGCGTCAGTCGGCGCGAATACCGTTAAGCCCGGCACGGTGCTCAAGATGTCAACTAAGCCTTCGCCAGCAGCTTTGCCTGCATCAACTGCAAGAATACCTTGCAGCAAAATATCAAAGTCATTCGGATTGCTATCGACGCCTTCAAGTGAGCTGACTGCGATAGCTGTGCCTGCGATAGTTGGGAGATCACTTTGTCCTGCCGCTGGCAGGTCGAGTGGAATAAGTACGCGATTGATGGAGTGCACGATACCATTGCTTGCTTTTGTACCACGCTTCCAGAATGACAGTTTAGGATTCTTAAATTCTGGGTCGTTATCTACGAGCTGAAGTCCAACAGGTAAGATGCTAGCACCATCAAGTAGGGTTGGTACTTCGCCGTTATATATGACGCTGAATTTAGAACGTGATTCAGGAGCAACATGGTAAAGCAGAATGTTACGCAGAATATCGATGGCTGCATCCTCGTCACCGCCAGATAATCCTAGCAGTGTGGCGAAGATCGCGTTGAATGCGCCCTCTTCGCTATTCCCTTCATAGCCGAAGTCACGAGCCAAGCGCAAAAATGCAGCGTCACTTGGAGCGAATACTGTTACGTCGATCTTTTCGCTGGCAAGTGTTTCAGCAAGACCAGCTGCTTGAACCGCGGCTAATAAAATATCGTTATCATAACGGCGATGATCGAAGCCATTGCCACTCTTAGCAACGATTTCGGTAATGGTAGGTTTAGGTTTGTCGGCGCCTCCAAATTTGAAGAACGACCAAGCGTTTGCCGATACAGAAACGGTAGACGCAATCATGCCTGCGCAAAGTAGGCGCAAAGCTTTTGAATTTTTCATTGTTAACTCCTATCTAGCGAGAAAGTCCGATTTTTACTGCTTCGATTTTCGGGCTGCCAAAGCAGTCCAGATAAGAGTGGCCACTCAACACAACTAACGTTGATATGAGCCCTTACGTGTTTACTTTTTGTTCGGTTTAGTAAGTTTATGTATTTTGTCGAACTAGGGTGAAAACTGAGAACTGAGCAGGATAGAGGCGGATAGGGTAGATCTGAAGATACTGAGAGATAGGGATTGGGGTCCGAGTACTAGTACTCGGACCCCAATGTTGGAGGTTTAGTCAAACCATCTGCGCGTTTTATTGACGAATGCAACCAGCGACAACATCACTGGAACTTCTACCAATACACCTACAACCGTTGCAAGGGCTGCTCCAGAGTGTAAGCCAAAAAGTGAAATGGCGACTGCGACGGCAAGTTCAAAGAAGTTTGATGTGCCAATTAAACATGCGGGTGCGGCAACATTATGCGGAAGCTTTAAGGTTTTTGCTGCGCCGTAACCGACGGCAAAAATGAAGTAGGTTTGAATCAAAAGTGGGATTGCAATCAACACAATCGCCAAGGGTTGGTTCAAGATAGTTTGCGCTTGGAAGCCAAACAACAATACAACAGTGGCAAGCAGGCCGGTGACTGACCAAGGTTTTATCTGGCTCAAGAACTGCTCTAATTTTTCATGGTTGTCGGGTTTATCGAGCTTCTTGCGGGTGATAACGCCTGCGACTAACGGAATGACGACATAGAGTAATACCGAGAGTAATAGTGTTTCCCACGGCACAGTAATGTCACTCAGGCCAAGCAAAAATGCGGCGATTGGCGCGAAGGCAAAGATCATAATGAGATCGTTTACAGACACTTGAACCAATGTGTAATTTGGATCGCCCTTCGTGAGTTGGCTCCATACAAACACCATGGCGGTACAGGGTGCAACGCCCAGCAATATCATTCCCGCGATATATTCGGAGGCAGTTTGAGGGTCAACCATGTCCGCGAAAATGACTTTAAAGAACAGCCAGCCAAGTGCAGCCATTGTGAAAGGTTTAATCAACCAGTTGATGACAACTGTCAGCACTATACCTTTGGGTTTTTTACCGACCTCTTTGACGGCACTAAAATCGATTTGCACCATCATCGGATAGATCATGAGCCAGATAAATAAGGCCACAGGTATATTCACATGGGCATATTCAAATCCGGCAATCGCTTCAAAAGTGGAGGGTGCGAGCACACCTAACAATATTCCTGCACCAATGCTTAAGGCGACCCAGACGCTAAGGTAGCGTTCAAAAATTCCCATTGTAGATCCTTTTAGAAATTTGAATTAAGCCAAAGACTCTTTTATTTGAGCGATAAACGACTCGCGATCACTTGTGTCAAAACTGAGCATTTTCTGGACGCGCGCTTCGATCTCTTTAATGCAGGCATCAAAGGCTACTTTCTGATCTTCCTCGCTGCCTTCAACTTTTGACGGATCTGCTAGGCCCCAGTGCAGTTTCACTTGTTTCCCAAACCAAACTGGGCAGGCCTCTTTCGCTGCTTGATCGCACACGGTAATCGCGATATCGATCCCTTCGTCTAATAAGTCTGGTGAGAACTCATCCCAAGATTGGCTTTTTAAGCCTTCGGTTTCATAGCCATGCTCTTTCAAATATTGAATGCTCAAGGGGTGAACTTGGCCGCTAGGGCTGCTACCTGCGCTATAGGCTTTTAACTTCTGATCACCGAGTTTATTGGTGATTGCTTCACTAAGAATGCTGCGACAACGATTATGAGTGCAAATGTAGAGCATGGAGATCATGGTGCTTCTCAAAGACGAAAACACCATAGTATAGAGCAAATTTAATGACAGTTTTATTGCTAGGTGGTTGTTGTTTGCTCGGAAGCAAGGCTGAAGAAGCTTAGCTCACCTAAATGCGGATAATAAGCCTCAAGGTCGATAAAAATTGGGCGTTTGTTTTGTCCACTTTTTAAATGCGTTGCAGAAATTTGCCGCGTCTGAAAAGCCCAATTCGAAGGCAATATCTTCATTGGTAAAGTCGCCTTGTTGAAGCATTGCGATCGCAATTTGGCAACGAATTTTGCCCATCAAAGTATTGTAATTTAGACCGATCTTTCCAAGTTTTCGTCGGAAGGTGCGTTCACTCATACACATGGCTTCGGCAATGGCTTTGGAGTTAGGGTAGCTATCGCCGTCATTTCGCACTAAGCGGTCGAACTTGTTGACCAATGCGAACTCATCTTTCAGTGTTTGCATAAGTTGATTCAGTTGCTCAATGCTGTCTTTCAATTCATGCTTTGCACGGTAAGCGTATGTGAGCTCTTGTTTAAGATGAGCAAGGTCCACTACCCATTCATTGAATTTTGCGTCATCTTCAATCTCGCAATCAAAGTGACTGCGATAGAAGGCTTTATCCGCCTCTGTAAGTTTTAGAACGAATTTTAAAGCACGTGTTTTAACTGGACTGCCCGTGATCTCGCGCGAGACGGCTTGCATGCCGCCGATCGTTAACTCGAATATCATGTGCAGTAAACGCTCACTCAGTCCTGATACGTTTACAAGCCGATGGGTCAGTTCTTCTTGATCTTGGATAATCGTGAGATCAGTAAAGCTGCCTAGCAGCTCGTAATAGCTGTGTGAGATTTCGAGTGCATCATAGAGTGATGGTGCATGACGAAAAGCGGTTCCCAAAATACCGAAATTTGCGAGTGAATATTCGCTCGCGACATGAATACCCAAACCAATCAAGAATTGATCTTCAACCACACGTGATAAACCATCAAGGGCAATGTGTGAGGGTATGAATGGCTCATTGAGCAGAATGTCTAGCTCTAACTCTTTTTCGAGATGTTCACACCAAGCAGTTTGTCCCTGTCGCTTGAGTCGTTTGAGAATGAGCGAAAGCTCAAAGCTCGGATAGTTTTGATCACCTAGGCTAGCTATTTGCTTGAATTCAATGTTTTGTTCTGGGCTTGCTATCGACATCGTTATTACTTTGCTCACATCCATGAATAGACTAAATACTAAACCGCTTTTTATGTGATCGCCAACGTAACTCTGTTATCCATTTCCCACTTCTGATTCTGCAATCGCTTGCGTGTGTGCAAAGCGGCCAATTTTCCTTTTTTGAGAGCTTTGAGCTCAATAAGGGGGCATTGTGTTGGTGAAATCAGCAAAGCTGTTATTTTCTGCCCTCTTCAAATCTGGCTTTTTCGTTTTAACTGCTCGCGTGGCGTAGTTCGCAGTTGATGCCACATTACTTTTTAATCAATTAATAACTGTGGTGAAAACAATGATAAAAACGAAATCATTTTCTTCGCACGTCATTAAAACAACATTAGGCCTGTCGCTGGCAGCAGGTGTGTCTTTAGGCGCACATGCTATTGGTATTGAGGATGTTGTAAATGGTGGAAATGACTTTGCTTGGGAACAAGTGGAACTTCCGGGCACGAAGTGTAGTGACGGATCGCAATACAAGTTTTGGGTTTATGACAATCCGAATTCTAATAACCTCGTTATAAGCTATGAAGGAGGCGGTGCGTGTTGGGACTACGAGAGTTGCTCTGGTGCACTAGGTCTGCTTGGTGCATCAAACCCGAATGGTCTCTCCGATAACTATATTTATGAGACGAAGGCTAAATTCGTTTCGCCCATTATGAACGGTAACGATCCTGGTTTACCTTTCCGTCGTCGTGAGAATTTGGCAACAAATGGATGGGATGCCGCCTACATGCCGTATTGCACCGGCGATGTACATGTAGGTAATAATGTTCAGGTGTATGACGACCCGACGGGTGTGAATCCACCAATTACCTTCCATCATAATGGCTATGCAAACTCGACTGCGGCCTTGGACTTTCTAAATACGCGTCTAGGGACAATGAACAAAGTGATGATTACGGGCTTCAGTGCTGGTGGTGTAGCGTCTTCGGCGCTTTATCATGAAGTGCGTCAGCGTTTAGACTTCACCAAAGGCTATATGCTGAATGACTCAGGACCATTGTTCCCAGCACCCGATTCGAGCTACAACTCGCGTCAGTTGCACGAGACAATCATTACGGCTTGGGACATGCCTACTGTGCTTGCGAATATGCCTGCTTCATTCAATATTGATGATATGGGCACGGCAAATACCGCGGCGGCAAACTTGTATCCGCAAGATTCATTTGCTTATACGGCTTACAGCACCGACTTTAACTTCTCGCGATTCTCTTATGAGCGTTTCTTCCCGAACATGGATTACAACTCTATTTTGGCGAAGTGGCAGGAAGATCATCAGATCTTGATTGCGCAAATGAATACCTTGCCAAACTATGGCTACATGATTCCTTGGAATCGTCCAATCAATGATAGCCACTGTTCAACCATCGTTACCTTCATAGGCTCACACGCTTGCCCAAGTATTCGTAAAAAACGCTGGTGGGAGTTCCCAATAGGCCAAACGTGGAAGTGCCCAGGTACGTTCTATGGTATGGCGGCATTTCTTGATGCCTTCGTTGCGGGTGCAACATGGCGTTTAGTTGAACCATACAATAACTACAACAACGAAGATCCTGGTTGTGGTATCTACTGTCCATTGATCAGTGATGCGATCTAGATTCTGAGCTTTATTTCCACAGAGTAAACTCAGATAAAAGTCCTTTCCTAGTGCAATGCTAGGAAAGGCAATACACAAAACTAAGAACAACAGAATAATTAGGGTGACACGATGAGAACAAGTATAAAGTTAACCTTCATGGCAACCGTATTAGGGGCATCAGTCGTTGTTGTATTAATGAATCAGGACGATACCGTTGATCCGAGTTTTTTACCCGTGACAGAACAGGTCCCAACGCCTTCTCCAAATCCAGACTCGCATGATGAACGCGTTTCAGGTGTTCAAGGCAGCTATCCCAAGTATTTAACGACAGATACAGTGATTGCCGGTGATGTTGAAATGCCGCCGCAAGATTATGATCCTGAGTTGGCTTATGATGCCAAAATGGAAGCATGGTCAAAGGTCGATCTTGATGTCGTACGCGAAGCCACAACAGATAATTTATATTGGACCATGGCTGCTCAAACTGACGACCCTTCAATCGTTGAGGCCCGAGAAGCGAAGCGCGCTGAGTTAAAAGCGATTGAAACGAAAATGATGGCACGTCACGCCAGCGAACAGGAAATTCGAGACTACTACGCCTATCAGGAAAAACTATCAGAAGACTATGTAATTGTTTTGACCGAGATCTTAGAGCGCTATGGGAATGTGCTCCCAGAAGATGATTATGCAGGGCAAGCTTTAGCGCGAACGATGCACTTGAACAAACTTCAGGAAATGCCGAACAAAATCTCGCGTGCACTTGAGCAGCGTCAAGTATTCATCGATCAGAAGCAGGAATGGATGGCGGATAAAGACGCATATAGAGCTAAACTAGAAGCGCAAGCTGAGGAGGCGAATCGCGCACTCGGCAAAATATAATAAAAGAGTATTCTTATGAAAGGCTCTATTTTTCTGTTTTTAAGCGCCTGCGCTTCAGGTGCTCTATATGCTTTTGCGAATGTCGGGTTTGGGCTTTGGTTACTCGCCTTTGCTTGTTTTGTTCCTTTGTTGCTAGCGCTTGAAAGATCCAAGCGCTTTTATTCTTCTGCGCTCACTGGCTTTGCCATGGGCAGTGTTCTTTATTTCGTTGGGTATTCTTGGCTTCTCGCGCTTAGTGACGGATTTATTCGGGGCGAAGACCATACCGGAAGCTTGCTTTGGCTAGCTTATGGATTCGTCATCGCCTTGCATTTTGCTGTGTTTGCGCTGCTCTACGTCGCGATGCGCAGACTCAATGTCGGGATATTGCTGTCTTCTATGGCTGCTTTGCTCATCATTGAATTCACGCAAGCGAATCTGTTTCCTTTTTACTTGGGTGCATCACTCGTTCGGGCGCCATATCTAGCACAAGCTGCTGATCTTGGTGGCGTCTATTTGCTCAGTGCATGTGTGATCGGTGTAAATGCATGCTGTGTTGTATTGTTGCAAGAGCGTCGTTTCACATCCATGAAGTCTATTGCGAGTACGGTAGGCATTGTGGGAGGTTTATATTTTTATGGGGTTTATCAAGTTCAACAGGAAGAGTCTTTTGTCGCAGAGCCTCAACAACAAATGTCTATTGGGCTTGTGCAAAGTGATATTTATGGCATGTCTCGTCCTGATCAACGTGCAACTGCGCATCAGCAACATCTAGCCTTTAGTCGCAGTCTTATCGCACAGCACGAGATTGATTTGTTAGTTTGGCCTGAAGCGGCATACGGCCGAGCAATACAAGGTACTCTGCCGGTGGATGCTCAGCCTATTCAACAAGATCTTGATACGCCAATCGTTTTCGGAGCCACGCGATTATCGGTCAAACAGGGGCGTTTAAGTCCGCATAATGCCGTGTTTTTAATTGATGAAAATAACCGAGTGGCGAGTCAGTACAGTAAAAATATACTGATTCCTTTTTCAGAATATTTGCCATTCGAGACCATCTTGTCACAGCACGAATCGTTCGTTGCGCAGGTATTTCCGGAATACTCACGTTTTGAAGCGGGTGATTCCTTAACGGCGCTGACCTTTAAAGGACGTCGTATAAGCACACCTATTTGTTATGAAACCGTGATTCCTGAATTAGTGCGCGAGATGGTGGCAAACAATCATGCCGAATTGATTATCTCTGTTGCTAACGATAGTTGGTTTGGAATGAGTAAAGAGCCATACATTCATTTGGCGATGGCCAAATTACGGGCTATCGAACATCGGCGGTGGTTTGTGCGTGCAACGAACGGCGGCATTAGTGCGGTGATAAATCCCGCGGGTCGCGTCGTGAATAATGTGCCTTTAGGTGAAGAGGGTGTTCGCGCCTCTATTGTTGATTGGCGCTCTGAACAGACCCTATACACACTTTACGGAAATTGGTTTGTCAGTGTCGTCATGGGCTTAACCTTACTCACTCTTTTGACTCGCGGCGCCATATTTCGCGTTAAAAAATCTTCTGAACTCGACTTTAAACAGCGTGCTTCATTGACCAAATAGTTGATAAGACTTAGGGAAATGTTTGAGCGTGCTTGCGTAGTTTAGAAGGCTGCTGGCCGGTCCACGTCTTGAATGCTCTACGAAACGTAGAGCTATCGCTAAAACCTATTCGCTCTGCGATTTCACTAATGGTGTAGTTGGTGTTCTTGAGCAGGTTCACAGACTTTTGCTGTTTAAATTTATTAAGCGTTTGTTGATAGCTGGTGTCTTCCTTAGACAACTTACGATGCAATGCGCTTTTCGATAATTGAAGTTGTTCTGCTGCTTGATCAATGCAGGGTAGGTTTGGAATGTGTTGGTCAAATAGCACAAAGAGCCTTTTCTGAATTGAAATCCGTTTTTCACACTTCTTTATCGCATCGTTACACTCAGCGAGTTTGCACCGGTGGATTGCAGGGTTGGCCGTAAGAATTGGGTAGCTTAGGTAATTTGAATCAAATTCGGCACTCAGGGTGTTTTGTTCAAAATGTATTTCACATTGAAAATAGTCTTCATATATTTTCGAATGCCAAGGCTTGTCAAACGGAAGACTTACGCAATTGAATCGAAGCTCTTTCCCGCAGAGCCAAGAAGACTGTTGTTGAATAGTGCTAAGTAGTGCTTCGCAGATAAAGTGTTTTAGTGCTTCCGGTTGCTTGGAGTGATGCGTGACACTGAGTTTCAGGTTATGCACATTTGTGCTTGTTGGTTCTAGCTCAAATAAGCAGGGCACGCCGAACAATAAACGGAAATGATTTAAGTGGTTGAAAGCGTCTTCGAGTGTTTCGCTCGTCATCAACAACTGCCCAAAACCATCTGCTGCGATGACACTAAGTTGCTGTCCATAGGCGAGCCCGATGCCGGCTTCAGCGTCTAATAAGTTGGTGCTTAGACATTCAGTGGTTTCTAATAAATCGATCTTTCCCTGTGGTTTCTCGAGTGCAATGCGCAACGCTTCTGACGCAACGAAAGGAAGGTCGTGTTGTATTAAGGTCTGTTTGAAAAGCTTGATAAAGAGTGTGCTGATCACTTTGTCATCACACCGATGCTGTAAGTGCGTCCCAGTCGACACAATGCTGTCCTCACTCTATTACGATTCTTGTTTTGAACTGCACGAGCCCTACAACAAGCGCAACATCTCGGACGCTTAGGAGACCAAAATCCTATCTCTTTGGAGATGAAAATACAAAATCATTATGTCGTTTGTGTGAGCGAGTAAAAAATATAGTTTCAGTGCGTGTTTAAGGTCGAATATTTCAAATTTTGGACTACGGTTACGCCCAATATAAAAAATCGTTAACCTTAGGCTGAACGTTTATGCATCATTTACACGCAGGGCGTCTGTTAGATGTTCAACAGCGCATCATTTCTCTTATTGCTTTAGGCGGGCAATGGGCGGAATGTTTGGAGCTCATCGCGACAGAAATAGAGCGACTGATTCCGCGTGAAGATGCGTATTGCTCCATTCTCTTTCTGGATGGGAAACATCTACGCCATGGTGCAGCACCTAGCATCAGCAAGGAATATTCCGAGGCGATTGATGGCGCAGAAATCGGCCCTAATGTTGGGTCTTGCGGAACAGCGGCCTATACAGCGAAGAATGTGAATGTGTCGAGTATCGAAACGGATCCACTCTGGGCTGATTACAAAGGCTTAGCCTTAGGCGCGGGACTACGGGCATGCTGGTCTGTCCCGATTATGGCGAGTTATGGCTCAGTGCTTGGCAGTTTTGCCATTTATTTCGGCCACGAATGTGAGTATGACGCAGATCTTGTTGATCTGATTGAGCGCTTTTCTCATCTGGCAGGTTTAGTTCTAGAGAAAAAAATCAACGAAGGGAAATCAAGTCAGCTGCATAAAGCCTTACAACATAACAGCCATCGCTTTGAGAGCTTTGCTAGGGCGATGCCGGATCTAGTTCTCGTGTTCGATGAAGATGGCTATTACGTCGATATTTATGGCGGTGAGATGAAATCATTAGTCTTGCCTGCCAATATGCTTCTTGGGCAGAAATTGTCAGACATCCTCCCTCCTGCAATTAGCACAGCCATGCTCAATGTTATTCATGAGTGTCTCGATCAACAGAAACGTATGGTGTATGAGTATGAGCTAGATGTTCAAACGGGAAATCGTATTTTTGAAGCACGGGTTTCTCCTATTCCTGTTTACGATCTAGATCAGCCTGAAAAGGGGCATGTGATTTGGGTCGCACAAGATGTGTCAGAACGTCGTAAGGCCGATGATACGATCCGAAAGCTCTCCTTTTATGATTCGGTAACGAGTTTGCCAAATAGACGTTTGCTAAAAGAACGTTTGGGGATGCAAGCGAGAAAAGCAAATAGCAAAGGCTTGTTTGGCGCTATTTTATATGTCGATTTGATCGATTTTAAACGTGTGAATGATTCAGTAGGAATGTCTGGTGGTGATGCTCTGGTGGTTGCGATCTCAAAGCGTATCGGTGCGGTCTTGGATCATCGGGATTCTCTAGCGCGTATTGGTGGCGATGACTTTGTAATCTTACTTGATGCGATGAGCGATTCTCTAAAAACGCTGACGCGCGACACAACGAGTATCGCGACGAAAGTACTGTCGGTATTCGACAAGCACTTCAAAGTGGCCGATAAACTGCTAAGAGTTTCAGCGAGAGTTGGAATCAACGTTTTTGGCGGCGAGAACGTTGTCCCTGAAAAATTGATCAATCAGGCTGAGTCTGCGATGTACCGAGCCAAAGAGCTCAACGAGCGCGTCGTGTTTTTTGATGAGACGATCCAAAAAAACCTGATCGAACAACTCCACCTAGAATATGACTTAGAGCATGCGCTGAATAACGAAGAAGTGACGGTGTACTACCAACCTCAAGTTGACAAAACAGGACGTGTAAAAGGCTTCGAAGCATTAATGCGTTGGGAGCACCCAGAAAAAGGTTTTATCTCTCCAGTTGAGTTCATTCCATTAGCAGAAAAACTCGACATCATGCCGCAACTACAAGAACTGGTTTTTCGTCATGTGTGCAGTGTAGTGAAGGTGATGGAGCGCGATGAAAGTATCGCTGAAAACTTCAGAATCGCGGTTAATATCAGTGCTTGCCAGTTTATAAAAGATGATTTTGAAAAGGCCGTGACCTCGGTATTAAGCCGCTATGAAGTCTCTCCAGAAAGAATCACCATAGAGATTACCGAAGGGACTTTACTGACTGAAATAGACGTTGCCATGCGACAGATGAAGCGCTTACAAAGCTTGGGCTTTGATTTGTCTATTGATGATTTTGGTACAGGATATTCGTCCTTAGCCTATTTGCAAAAACTTCCCGTCAATGAGATCAAAATCGATAAGCGCTTTGTTGACGAACTCGAGCATAGCGATGCCGGACGCAGCATCGTTGACGTGATTATCTATTTGGCCAAGCAGTTATCGTGTCGAATCGTGGCAGAAGGTGTCGAAATTGAAAGCCAACTTCGTTATCTTCTTGATCAAGATGTTGATCTCATACAGGGGTATTTTGTCGCTAAACCGATGAGCTTAGAAACGCTTCTGGTATGGCAGCATAATATCGGTCAGCACCTGCCTAATAGCATGGATTTTGATCGATCTCTTAACCAAATGTTACGCAGAGGGACGTAAAGGCTCTAATGCATCGCGGCACAGAGTTTTTAAAGCCTCGATGCTTGAGATACGCGGATAGTTAGGGCGAATTATCAACGCAATACTGCGATGTGGCCCGGGTTCATTGAGATGCACTGCCGCAAGATCTGGGTTCTGTTTGATCAGTTGCTCCAGCGCCATTTCTGGCACGAGGGTTGAGCCTAATCCACCCGCTACCATTTGCACCAGAGTATTTAAACTCGTCGCGCTGAAACCGTGTTCTGCTTGCCAAGCTGATAGATGACAGGCATCGAGAATATGGTCTTTTAAACAGTGACCTTCTTTCAAAAGCATGAGTTTTGACTCATCAACGTTTTTACTACGAATTTCTTTAAGACCAGCCAGTTCATTGTCTTTTTGTGTAATCCAATAGAAGTCTTCTTCCCAAAATTCGAAAGTGAGTAGACCATCGCAAGGATAGGGAAGGGCAAGAATCGCTGCGTCTATTTCTCCTCGGCGCACTTTGTCCACGACGACGTGCGATTGTTCTTCAATTACGCGCAGGTCAAAGTTTGGGTGCTTGGTATTGATCTTCTTTAATAGGTTGGGGAGTAAGAACGGCGCAATGGTTGGAATGAATCCAACAGACATAGGGGCGCTGAGAGGCGCATCATTCAATGAACCCATCGCTTGTAGGTCTTCTACTTGAATTAAGATCTTCTCGGCTTGTGCTAAGAATTCTTCGCCCGCTGGTGTAATGAGCACCTTCTTTGTATCACGTTCAAAAACCTTCATGCCGATTTGGCTTTCTAATTCGTTAATTGCCGTAGTCAGCGCTGAAGGGCTGACATTGCATTCCTCCGCAGCTTTTTTGAACTGCATGGTGCGTCCAACTGCGCGTGCATAATTGAGTTGTTTAAGAGAGATCATTGTATTCCTCGCGCGGCGTTTATAATTCAAAAAAACTAAATTAATAAATAAATTTATTCAAATTTACCGTTCTTGCAAGTCTCTTTAAACTTCATTTCGAACTTAAGGCAAACGCCAATTTACTTTTAACACTGTCGTTAAATTCAAGAGGAAAATGACATGGCTCTAATCAACACAAAAATCAAACCATTCGTAGCGCAATCTTTTAAGAACGGTGAGTTCGTAGAACTGAGCGACAAGGATCTAGAAGGTAAATGGTCTGTCTTCTTTTTCTACCCAGCAGACTTCACTTTCGTTTGCCCAACAGAGCTTGGTGACGTTGCAGACAAATACGAAGAGCTTCAGTCTCGCGGTGTAGAAGTTTACTCAGTATCAACTGACACGCACTTCACGCACAAAGCATGGCACGATTCTTCAGAAACAATCGGCAAGATTCAATACCACATGCTTGGCGACCCAACAGGTCAAATCACGCGCAACTTTGAAGTAATGCGTGAAGATCAAGGTCTTGCAGATCGCGGTACATTCATCGTTGACCCAGATGGCGTTATCCAAGCAATGGAAATTACAGCGGAAGGTATTGGCCGTGACGCAGAAGACCTACTTCGTAAGGTGAAAGCAGCACAGTACGTTCGTAACAACCCAGGTCAGGTTTGCCCAGCCGCATGGAAAGAAGGTGAAGAGACGCTAGCTCCATCATTAGACTTGGTAGGCAAGATTTAATTTTTGGATTAATTCCTACTGCGATTGCTAAGGCGGTGTTAAAGCGGGTTTCGGAATGCTCACTTACTATTAGTAAGCTCCGCTTCCTTAACACGCTCTGCCTAGACTTAGCTGATCTCGCGACGTAATTAATCTCGAAAATGTAGTCGGCTATTGCGATTGTTAGAGCTTTGTTGTAGTCCACCCCTCAATGCTCACTTACCAGACGGTAAGCTGCGCTTTCTCGGTGAACTTCGCCTCGCTCTAACTGCTCTCATCACGCCGCTAGCGGTTTGCCAGATAAAGAATCGTTCAATGGTCTAAAGTTGCAATAAATACTTTCACATAGAGTCTAGAACGAAGGGCCTTTCCCGTCGATCGCTTCAGCGATCCGGGTCGCCTTTGGGGTGTTGGGGGCTTTGGCGAAACAAAGACCCTGACCTGCTGTCGGCCAGCGCCGATAAGAAAAGAAGAGTTAAGACTAGAAATTATCTTCAAATCTCTTCGGATCAGAATACTAAGTCCCGAATCAACAGCGGGATGAACAAAATCAAAAACCACTTTAGAAACATACAGGTGAGCATCATGCTATCTCAAGACATTCTACAGGCAATTAAACAGTACACAGCCTCAATGCAGGCGCCGCTTACTTTCGTTCTTCAAAGTGGCGAACATGAAAAACGTGAGGAGCTGAAAAAGTTTCTTGCTGATATTGCAGGCACCAATGATCTTCTTTCGCTAGAAGAACGTGCCACAGGTTTACGTAGTCCGATCAGCTTCTACATTGAAGTTGATGGCAAAGACACAGGTGTCCAGTTCTCAGGTATCCCAAGTGGTCACGAATTTAATTCACTTATCTTAGCGGTGCTTCAGGCGACTGGCACACCTTTAAAGTTAGATGAGTCTTTGCAAAAAATGGTGGGGCGCGTTGGTGAGAAGTTACACTTTGAGGTGTTCATCGGTTTGAGCTGCCACAACTGCCCTGATGTCGTTCAGGCTCTGAACCAATTTGCTTTGCTTAACGACAATATCTCGAGCGAAATGATCGATGGAGGCTTGTTCCAAGATATCATCAAAGAACGTGACATTCAGGGCGTCCCAGCTGTTTATGTCAATGGCGAATTATTCGCGAATGGTAAAGTTGATGCCGCACAGTTGATCGAGAAATTGATGGAGCGCGATGCAAGTATCGCCCAGTCAGATGAGTCTGACGCACTGCCTTTGCAAGACGTGACTGTTATCGGTGGTGGTCCAGCAGGTGTTGCTTCAGCGATTTATAGTGCGCGCAAAGGTTTGAAAGTAACGCTGATTGCTGAGCGATTAGGTGGCCAAGTGAAAGACACAATGGGCATCGAAAACCTCATTTCAGTATCGAGTACAACCGGTCCTGAACTAACAGGAAACTTAATCAATCACATGAATGATTACGACATTACGGTGAAAGAGCACTTGCGTGTAAGCGAAGTGATCGATGAAGAGATCAAAACCGTGGTCTTGTCATCAGGTGAGCGTATCGATACCAAGACCTTGATTGTCGCAACAGGGGCGAAGTGGAGAGAGCTAAACGTTCCTGGTGAGAAAGAAAATATCGGTAATGGCGTGGCGTACTGTCCACATTGTGATGGCCCATTCTTCAAAGGGAAAGATGTTGCTGTTGTTGGTGGTGGTAATTCTGGAATCGAAGCGGCACTCGATTTGGCTGGTATCGTGAAGAGTGTGACGGTGCTTGAATTTGCAGATACCTTGCGAGCGGACCAAGTACTGGTAGATCAAGCGCAAGCGCG
>NZ_LWFI01001397.1:0-1092 GCF_001635735.1 Oleiphilus sp. HI0067 | reverse complement strand
GAGTTTCATATTAGACTCAGGACAGTGAATAACACTTGTATTAGTTTTGGCTAACAAGCTAATTTCTGATTCCGTTAGCGCTGTCATATGTACCGCTTGTGTATTTAAATCGGGATCGAAGAGCCCCAGCTCTGATAGCCGTTTAATCGGTCGCTTACCCGAGTTTGTTACAGCGTCATTAACTTCTTTCTGAGTCTCATGCACATGCATTTGTATTGGTAATGAATGTTCACGTGCAGCGCTAATGAGACTTCTTATAGGGTCATCCGAAACCGTATAAGGCGCATGAGGCCCGAACGCCATGTGAACTAAATCAGAGCTTTCGAAGGCGCGATGAAGCTCAAGTGTTTTTTCTATGTACTCATCTGGGCCGCTGCCCCATGCAGTTGGGAAGTCTAGAATAGGGCAAGCGAGTTGGGTGCGCATTCCAACGGTTTGCGCCATTTGTGCGACAACCTCCGGGAAGAAATACATGTCGCTAAACGTTGTCGTTCCGCTCTTGAGCATTTCAGCCATCGCAAGTTTCGCGCCGAATGACACGAAGTCAGAATCGACCCATTTGCCTTCAGCGGGCCATATATGTTCTTGAAGCCAAATATTTAACGGTAAATCATTCGCAATACCTCTAAGTAAAGCCATTGATGCATGACCATGCGCGTTAATAAGGCCCGGAATAATGACGTGGTTTGGCAAACAATAATGTTCGGATGCGATAATATGTTGCACTGATTCTGTTGGTGAAATCTGTGTAATTACACCATTCTCAATAATTAAAGAATGGTCTGTCAGTGTCGTGAAATTGTCATCAATTGTGAGTATTGTTCCTGCGTCAATTCTTGTATTGACTTGGGCGGTGTTGTGAAGAATCATGCGCCTTACCAGATGGTCAAGTTGAATGTCTTTTGCGAGAAAATTGTGAAGGGATCAGGTTATCACCACCGATATTCATTCACTAATGAATATTATGAAATAGTCTTTCAAAACTTGACTCATTGATCCGTAATTTCACGCGAAGTTGCATCAAATTTCATAGCTTTATCAATGCAGCGTATAGCGGCTATTGCATCAATATATTTCATTTATGTAGGGGTT
>NZ_LWFI01001396.1:0-880 GCF_001635735.1 Oleiphilus sp. HI0067 | reverse complement strand
TGTTGCGCGAGCTTACGCACTGACGGGAGCTTTTCGCCATTTGTATAGATGCCTTGACGAATCTGGTCATCAAGGTTGTCGGCTAGGCGCTGATAAATAGGATTACTCATAACAGTTTCTATTTTTTATGGATATACATAACAGATTGGCTCAGTTTAAAGGAAACAGATTCCGTTTTTCAACAAACTGTTATGGTTAAAGGTTTTATTTTTGAATCTGTTTTGTTTTTGCTTGAAGAACTAATCTTACTCCCATGCCGTTGTAATTGTCTCGTGCACTTATCTCATTCACTTATTGAAGAGAGGCGATGACAGCAACAATTTTTCTCCAATGGTTTATTAGCGAATTACAGATAGAGGAGTTAGATCATGAGATTATTCGTGAACGGATACCTAATATTATCAGCATTTGAGCGCGTACTTTCTGCGAGAGCTGTCGTTCGTATTTTCAAATTGACTCAGCTTAGGCTGCAAAGTAAGCGACTATTAGAACTAGTCAGTTTGTATGCGCAGCGCACCCAGCAACGTAGGCAATTAGCGCATCTCGATCAACGAGCATTGTCAGATATTGGGTTATCTCACGCTGATGCACTGAATGAGGCAAATAAGCCATTCTGGAAAGAATAGGGTTCGGCTTTGCGCTCGTTCGCATATCACTGAAAACAACGCTAAATTTAAGCTCTACTTCAAAGCTGCAACGCATTTAGTAGCTATAAGTAGTCAAAAGCAGCTAGAAGTAGCCATGTCAGTTATTCGATTTGTAAAAAGGAACGATATGAATATCGAGACCATGTTTTCAGAGTGTTGGGCAGCGTATAGCAAGTTAAACCCTAAGGTGCTCGAGATGCGAGCCTTGCTTGCACAGCATTCTTCTGGTCTGT
>NZ_LWFI01001395.1:0-822 GCF_001635735.1 Oleiphilus sp. HI0067 | reverse complement strand
GCGAAATTTTCCCATGTCGGACGGATCAGCTGTGATTTCAAATAGTCCTGTGTTGTCGTGCGGATAATCGCCCGTACCACCAATGTTGAATAATCCAGTATTGTGAAAGGGACGATTCACGAAGCTCATACTTCGATCCATCGTGGAGTCGCTGAGATGATAGCCGCCGTGGCAGTGGAAACACTCAAGCTCTTCGCTAAAGAACAATTGTCTGCCTCGATGTGCAGCAGCGCTTAGAGCAGTGGCATCGCCTTGTTCGAAGCGATCAAACGCTGAGTTGAAAGACACCATACCTCGAACAAAGCTCACGATCGCATCGCGAATGGTATTAAATGCGATAGGATCACCGAGCTCGGGATAGGCATCGTTAAACAAACTTTGGTAACGCGCCTCGTTTCGGATTCTATCAAGTACTTCTTCTTTGTTGCTGTCATCAATGCCATGCTCAATCGGATTCTCACCGAATAATGGCACAAGGGCCTGTTCTTCTAGGGTAATTAAGGCTGAGTTGGCCCAAGTTTGTGTTGCGTTATAAGCTACGTTCATTAAGCCCTGAGAGTTACGCGCTAAGAGTTCTCCAGTAGAACCTGTTGGCAATGCAATGCCATCACTAAAACCATGTTCTTGGATATGGCAGGACGCGCATGCTTGAGTGCCATTGCCTGAGAGGCGCGTATCGTAAAAAAGATGGCGGCCTAACTGGAACTTTTCTTCGCTCATTTGATTCGCGATGGGCTCGACAGGTAGGGGATATCTCTCTGGCAGATTCCATTCAAAACTTGTTTGGCTTGCATTGTGTGAGGTGTCGACAAAGTCACTTGA
>NZ_LWFI01001394.1:0-993 GCF_001635735.1 Oleiphilus sp. HI0067 | reverse complement strand
AGGGTCGGTAAGAATTTTCACGCACCATGCGATGCCGGTTTTTACATCACGAATAAAAAATAAATGGAAGGTTCTAAAGAGCAGGGCTGTGACGCCTAAAATTAGCCATGCGATGGCCATGTTATTCAGAAAACCATTGAAGTCAGTGTAGGCGGTCATCGTGCCGAAAAACGTTGGGTCAAAGTACAGTGCAATTGGAATCGCTGCCCAGATGCCGTGAAGTACGCGTTTACGGTTTAAGTTGTAACCCACTTTGATTTCTTCTTTGTGTTCATGGGTAGCTTTGTTGATATGGTCATAATCGCGAGGTTCAAAAAAGAAATGGCCACTTTGGCGTGACACCATACCGATTCCCCAGCCAATCAGCGCTGCCACACCTGGATTGATAAAGAGCATCACATAAGCCGTTAGAAAACTAATTGAGCTAATAAAGTGCAATGTTTGGTTTATGCGGCTTTGATGATAATAGCGATGATCGTCCCATCGAAGTTCATTCAACTCGGCGAAGAAAGATGCGACGGCACCTTGCGGCGTAGGCTGGTTCATTGGGTTCATGACATTTGACCTGTAGATGGTTGAGCGTGAAAGTGATTTGGGCGCATTAGCGCTTGCCCCATGCGAATAATCTGCCCTTCTTCCATGTCTGGCATGAAGGTGAAATGCTTACTGGTGAGCATGACAATTGTTGAGCCATGCTCGAAATTTCCTAGGCGCTCTCCACGTGTGAAGTGCCGCTCGAAAGGAATCTTGTTCGCTCCTTTGCATTGCAGCGCTAAAGGAAAATCTAAATCTGAAAAACGCATGCTTGAGACCAGAATGGCTGCGACCGGCACTAATGCTATTCGAGCATGTGCATCTTCAGGGTTGAGCTCGATGACAGCGCGTTCGTTTTTACAGAACAATTTTTCGATGCGCCTAAGTGTGGGTGGATTAACGTTCCATGTATCCCCAGAAATGTAATGGATGCTCGATGTGTCGCAATCTGTTGGCGCG
>NZ_LWFI01001393.1:0-770 GCF_001635735.1 Oleiphilus sp. HI0067 | reverse complement strand
TTTTTACAGACCTACAAGCAGCTTCCTGAAACAGAATAAAGCATGTACGACATACACATTGAAGAGTTTTATCGCGATTGCGCGGTCGTACTATTGCAGCTTTATCAGAGCTTTCCTGTAAAAAGTTCGGTTTTTGTTGAAGACGTTGCAGGCCCAGATAATCCTGACGAATTTGGGCTTCATAGCCCTCGTTTTCAGGCCTGTTTCGGAGCAATGTTGTGGCTAGAAAGCGAAGGATACATGAGCTTTGAGTCAACGCTTCGACAAGAAGCGATTGAGCAGGCGACGCTTAGCGCCCTAGGACTAAGATTGCTCAATCATCTAAGCGATGAGTTAGCCGAAGAGGACAACAAGCTTCCTAATGTAGAGATCCTTAGAATTGCTTTGAAGAATGGGACCTCGACTCACTTGGCTCGCTTGATGATTCATTTGTTTTCAGAGTACAAAAATAAATAGACGAACTTATGCACTGTAAGCGATGTCGTACAAGACGTAGTCGTGATAGCCACATAAAATGGGCCGATAACCACTAATCTCTTGGTTCAGAGCATCGTCTCCACTATCGACCTGCAGTGCTTTACCCTCTAACGCATGAAGCTTTTCTTGCGTCCCGACAAATTGAATGTTGGTAATGCCAAGCATTCTTAACACGCGAACGCTTAGCTGCTGATTACCGCGGCCTAATACTACTCCCTGCCCTCCAATCACAGACAAAAACAACTTTGCCTTTGGATAATTGCCAAGTAAATCAATCAATACTGGTTCGTTCG
>NZ_LWFI01001392.1:0-826 GCF_001635735.1 Oleiphilus sp. HI0067 | reverse complement strand
GCTCCTTCTAAGAAAGCCAAGTAATGCCGCTCAGCTTTATCAAAATCAAACAGGTACAAATCATATATAACACCTAACCCGTAATGGGCATAAAGGGTATCTGGCGCTAGCGCTAATGCCTTGAGATAGGATTGCTCTGCGCGCTTAATTTGACCTTGCGCTAAAAATGCTTCTCCAAGAAAGCTGTGCGCTTGGGCTAGTTCGTCATTAATAGAAGTCGCACGTTCAAACTCTACAACCGCTTCTTTTGTTTTAGATTGTCTAAGTAAGGCCACACCTTTATTCACATGAAGCTCAGGCAGTAAAGGGTAATCAACTAACAATTTCTGAATCAGAACTAGCGCCTTTTCGAATTGCTGTGCCTGCATTAACGACTGCAATTCCATGAAGCTCGCTTTATCTTTATCCGAGATCGAAACTGGAGTCTGTGGCTTAACAGAAATATTCTGGCTGACGTCTTTCGTCGCGCACCCACTAATTGATCCAATCAAAAACAGACTAAAAATCAAATGTCGCATAATCTGCTCCGGTTACTGGCCGCTTGTACATACCTGGATTTAACTCTTGAAGCGCGTCATAGCTTGCTTTAACCCAACCACTGAGTTCGTGATTCGGACTCGCCTTAATGTTCAGCTCGTGAAGTGCAATCGCTTCATCTTCGATTGGAATGGCTTGCTCTTCCAATAGGATGTCATACTGCTCTTGCTCTAAAGCATTTAAACCTTTCGGACGCTCGGATAGCATAATGTCATGCGCGAGAATCTGATATATATCCGCCATCGCAAATCGCGCCGCCTCTGTGTAGGTCTCGACACCAAACTGCACA
>NZ_LWFI01001391.1:0-534 GCF_001635735.1 Oleiphilus sp. HI0067 | reverse complement strand
TTAAATTTTTGTTTGGCAGGTAAGAATGACAGCAATCCTAGCTGTAGATACATCTTCTGAATTGTGTTCAGTGACTTTGTTACTGAAAGGTGAGTGCGGTACTGAGCTTTTTTCTAAAACGCTAGAAGCCGCAAGAAGTCATGTGCAGCATGTTCTTCCTATGGTGAAGGTGCTTTTGGAGGAGGCGGGGCTTAAGTTGGAGGATGTCGATGCACTTGCGTTTGGCCAAGGCCCCGGCTCGTTTACCGGGCTTCGTATTGCTACAGGTTTTGTTCAAGGTATTGCATTCGGTAAGGATATTCCTGTTGTAGGCGTCTCTAACTTGAGGGCGCTTGCGCATCATGTTTTGCAGAATGAGTCTGAGCAGAACGAGTGCTTCGTTTTAATTGACGCCAGAATGGATGAAATTTATTGGTCTGTTTATGAGCGTGATATCGAAGGATTCCCTAAAGAGCAGTTGCCTGAATCTGTCGACAAGCCGGAACGTGTCGCGGATGCGTTGAAAGATCATACAAACATGCCTGTGTTTGGTAG
>NZ_LWFI01001390.1:0-956 GCF_001635735.1 Oleiphilus sp. HI0067 | reverse complement strand
TCACTCACCCATAAGTTCCACGTTTTGCTTGTGTCTGCCTGTTTATAGAGCTCAATTAGCGCTGACTCATCAACACTCTTCACTGACAACTGTGGATAATCTGCCGCGAGTAAGTCTTGCGTTTGCTCTGCTTGGGTGGATAACAACACTCGTGCCACACGCTCTTGTTCGCGCGCCATCAATATATTCACTTGTCTTGCGGTATGCGCAAGATCCTGACACTCCAAAGTGCACTCTCCCGAGCCTGTTTGTACGATCAACCACTTACCATCTGTTTCGGGATAAAACCCTTTGGCATTTTGTTGATATCCAAAGCTATTGAGATTTAAGGTCGGGGTTAATAATTGGCCTTTATTTGTTTTGCCTGTCGGAATAGCGACACTGCCAAAATACATGAGCATTGCGAGCATGACTGGCACTCCGGCCACACAAAAAATACCAATCAATTTAAGTTGGCTTTTTCTTCTAGTTTGTTCAAACGATACCGACGATTCACTCATTCTTATACTCCCTACTTCTTGTTGTTATGTTCTTGGTATTAATTTGTATGTCGCCCATAGTGCCAGTATCACTAAAGCAAACGACATCGCGAACCACTGAAACGCATAACCAGTGTGTTTATCGGGTGTTTGCGACTGGTAATTCCAATACAAATCTGGCGCATCTATTGTCGCGCCAATGTCGGACGCGAATGGGACTCGATGTAGTAGCCTAAATTCGGAATTCTCCACTAAATCAGCGGCACTCAGTTCTCGTATTTTTTCCATGTTCAGTGACTGAACACGCCATATACTTTTCTCTCCAAACTCGGCATCTTCATTCCAAACGGGCAACGATTTTTCTGTCCAGTAGAAATATCCTGTCAAAGACTGAGGAGTTACAATACTGCTAACTTTTGGCAGCTTGTCTCTATATTTTGGTGCCGCTATCCACCCCTGATTCACCAATAAAGATCC
>NZ_LWFI01001389.1:0-1124 GCF_001635735.1 Oleiphilus sp. HI0067 | reverse complement strand
CTGCGCGGCACTTTCCTTATGGATTATACCGATGAATGGACGGCCTTCTGGCAGGGCTTCAACGGATCGATTATTGGTGCGATAACCGCTGCGATACTTGGCTTGCCTCGAGGGGTGCCATTCGAGGCTGGTAATATCTATATGGACTATGAAATACCGCAAACATTCAAGAGTGGTATTAGTATGCGGGTTCATCCTGAATGGACCGTTAACCTTGATGCGACTTGGACAGACTGGAGTGTTTGGGATGAATGGACATTTCATTTTGATCGCCCCTTAGAGTTACTGACTACTGCCCGTCTTTTATCTGGTTTGGTGACCGAAGATTCGTTAACTCTGCCATTAGGTCTTGAAGATACTTGGCACTATGGCATTGGGATTACCCAGCATGTGAACTCGCGTTTAGACATCCGTTATGGACTGGAGCTTAGGGACTCGCCTGTCGGTAAGGATGTTTTTGGGCCTGTGCCAGTCGGTGATATGAAACACTGGGGCATAGGCTTTGGTTATAAATGGGACAAGCAAACTAAAGTTGGGGCGAGCATGTTTTACATGCAGTCGGTCGATTACATTCCCAACAATACGAGTTGTAACCTAAACTGTACTAACTTCACTAACGTGGTATACAACCCTTATGCGGGGCTAGATGTTAAATTCTCGTCTAGAATCTACGGTATCGGGCTACAGTTCAAAAGACAGTTCTAATATGCTGCTTAGAATCTCTTTCATAATTCTTCTGTTACACGCGTCAAGCTTAGTGCATGCTAAGCGTTATGTTGTGTCTGACGACGCTTTTGGAAGCACGAGTGCAACGCCTCTTTCTGAGTTGAGTGAATCTGAGAAGTCTCGTCTTGAAGAAAGGGAATCTTCAGCGGTATCAGAGCCTGATAGTCCTACTGAAAACTCAGTTAGCACAAGTGACAGCTTAGCTCAAGACCCTGCATCGGAGTCCGAAGCTTTATCAGGGGAGCAATCACAACAAAGTTTAAGTCAACCCTCAATCATTGAACCGAATAGCTATTCAAGCGATTCTTCTGTTCCCTCAAATGTGCCTGATGCTAATTCTGTTGCAGGACAAGAAGCTGAAAACCCTTTTGAAAGAGAGTTGAGGTTGTCTCAGGAGA
>NZ_LWFI01001388.1:0-1302 GCF_001635735.1 Oleiphilus sp. HI0067 | reverse complement strand
TTTTACTTTGAATTCCTGTAGCAGAGATAGCCCATAAAAAACATGTCGAGAGTTCAGAAGCAGTGTTGTAACAGTGACTTCAATCAATCCCGCTCCCGCTGCAAGCAAGCCAACAGCCATGAACTGTGCAGCTCCAGCAAAAATAACAATGCCCATAATGCTTGCGAAGTACCAGGGGTATCCAAGCTCCGAAAACAATACGCCGAAGGCCATGCCCATAGGGACGTAGCCAAACATAACGGGAAAGGTTTGCCTCACGGCAATTTTAAGTTGTGGTGTCATAGCTCAGTGTAGATATGCGCATAACGATTTGCTGCATGTTGAATACTAAACCCATCAATAAATGAAGGCGCTTGTTGTGCTATTTTTCGCTGCAGTGTTGTATCCGTTTTGATGCGTAATATGGCATTGGCCAGTTGTTCAGGTTCAGCTATATCTACGAGTAATCCATTTACTTCTTCGTGAATCGCGTCGGGTATCCCGCCTGCACGGCTCCCGATAACAGGCGTTCCTGCCAAGGTCGCTTCAAGTAGTACTGAACCCATGCCCTCTGTATGAGATGGCAGAACCACGATATCTGCAAGGGCAAACCACGTTCCCATATCATTTTGGCGACCAACAAATTCTACATTGAGTGCGCCATCCGCTTGTGCTTCAAGATAATGGAGTTCCGGACCGTCACCTAACAGACAAAAGTGTATATCTGTTTGTTTTCGTAGACGCTTTGCCGCCGCGATAGTGATATCAAAGCCTTTGTGCTTATAGAGTTTGGCAGCTTGAATAACGATGAATTTGTCTTTGTATTTGCTCTGAAGTGCTGCGAGAGCATGCTCATCAATTGGGTAAGCAACAGGCGAATCATTCACGACGTTGGTGCGCGCGTCGGGAAATTGTCTGGAGACGATGTTTTCAACGGCATGACTTACACAGACAATATTTGATGCTTGTCGGTAAGCAAGGCTTGATATCCATTTATCTTTGAATTTATTGTCGATTCTTCTTGTGACGATGTATGGCGTGCCAAATATTAGCTTTTGAATGAGTGCCCAGTAAATGGCTTGTCCTTCATGTACATGCATGACGTGCATATTGCTAGTGGCATCTTTGCTATGCCCAGTCAGGTAATGGCTTACCTCTATAACTGAGCATTCCAATGCTTTACATGCATTCGAAAAGGGGGAGTTTTTTTTAGCGACAACGTTAACGTGATAGCCAAGGCGAAGATGCTCTTTGATTAGCAAAATTGTCTGGCTTTCGCCCCCGCTGAAGCCGCGAGCAAGATTAACGTGGCAGATGTTCAAG